>DAOUAU010000379.1:0-3120 GCA_034433195.1 Dehalococcoidales bacterium | reverse complement strand
CAGCCGGGCTGAAATGGCCGACTTAACCGCCCAATCTGCGGTAGTTCAAGTCAGCGGAGCCAGCCGGGCGACGGTGAATACCGAAGGAAACTTGAGCCTGGAGGTCAGCGGAGCCTCCAGCGTCTATTACCTGGGTGATCCAAACATCCAGAAGATGGACATCAGCGGAGCATCTCACATTCTGAGAAAATAACCCAAAACTCACATCCGGGGGTTCATTGTTCGCCATGAGCCCCCGTTTTTCATCAGATACGGTCTATTTAAAGCTTTTTATAATCAGACAGCAGTTCTGTCCGCCCATACCGAAGGAATTGGACAGGCAAATATCCACTTGTTTTTCCCGGGCTTGATTAGGCACATAGTCGAGATCGCACTCGGGGTCAGGAGTCTCATAATTGATAGTGGGTGGAATAATACCGTGCATCACGGTTTTTACCGCTGCCACCGCTTCAACCGCTCCGGCTGCCGCCGCCAGATGGCCGATCATGCTCTTATTGGAGCTAACCGGGGTTTTGTAGGCATGCTGGCCGAGAACCAGCTTGATTGCCTGGGTTTCCGTGGCATCATTCAGGGTAGTGCTGGTGCCGTGGGCATTGATGTAATCAACTTCATCAGGAGAAATCGCGGCATCTTTGATGGCTTTGATCATGGCCGCCGCTTCCAGGACAGCATCCGGTGCGGTATCATTATAAGCATCAAAAGACCAACCGGCGCCGGCCAGTTCAGCCAAAATAACAGCACCGCGTTCTTGGGCGTGCTCCAGGGATTCCAAAATCAGAATGCCGGCTCCTTCCCCCAGTATAAAACCGGAGCGCCTGAGATCAAAAGGCCGGCAGGCGGTATGATAATCAGGGTTGCGGGTGAGCGCTCCTACGCGGGCGGTAGTGGCCAGAGCTACGTTATTGACGCCGGCTTCGGCGCCCCCCGCCACCATCACTTCGCAATGTCCCAATTGGATATGGCTGAAAGCTGTTCCGATGGCATCCGAACCGCTGGCGCAGGCGCTGTTCAGACTGGTATTGGGCCCTCTCAATTTCAGTTCCAGCCCGATCTGAGACGGCACCATGCTGGGCGCAATTTTGGTGATAATCAGAGGATCGATGCGGCCGGGTTTATTTTTGATAATTTCACCTGAATCCACCAGCAGTGAAAGCATACCGCTGGTGGCGATTATCACCCCGATATCCGCAGGATCTTCCGCTTCAAGGTTTAGTTGGGCTGATTCCACCGCCATTCTGGCGGCTACCATGCCCAGTTGAGTTACTCTGGAAGTGCGGTCAATTCTTTTCAAAGGCAAATATTTTTCCGCCTCGAAACCTTTCACCTCAGCGGCAATTTTAACCGGATATAGCGTTGGGTCAAAGAGGGTGATGGGGGCGATGCCATTCTTACCCTGGATCAGAGACTGCCAGTACTCTTCCACATTCAAACCGATGGGAGTGATGGCTCCCAGACCGGTAATAACCACGCGTCTTTTCAAATGATGTCTTCTCCGGATATCCTGTATCCAACCAACATACCAGGTATCTCCAGCGTATTTTGTCATGAATATAGCATCCGCTCGAAGAGGATGTCAAACGGAGTGAAATCAGTTAACAGCGCATTGCAGCAGGCCACAGAATTGAGTTACCTGGAAACCCGAATCATCATCACCGGAATGCTCACCCGCCTCAACACCTGTTCAGATTTATTGCCGGATAACCAGCGGTTGAGCCCTGGTCTGGTCCTGGTTATCATTCGGGAATCCAGACAGCTTTCACTTTGGTGAGGCACCGAAACCATGTCTATTTCGCGCTGCAATGATAAGTGGATTCAGAAAAGCGTTTGTTTGGCAGTCTCCTTTTCGGCTTGATGCTGCGTTTTAACTCTTCTTTTTCAAGTCCGCGATGGCCCTGGCTGCGATTACTCTGGCATTTTTCCTCATTTGTTTGATTGTTTTCAACGCGTCCTCTTGATATGGCCAATCCGCCTGCAGTTGCAGTATCGCTATTTCAGCCGCTGCCAGCGGCAGCATGGCAGTATCGATCGGTTGATTGCTGCCCAGCGTCACTCTGTCATTTACCAATTCCAGAACCATCTGTATATCAATGTTACTGATGCCCGGCGTTTTTTTGTTCATGCTGTCCCCTGTTCCGGTATTACCGGCACTACCAGTTGGGAATCATATTTCCCTCCGGTATGAATGATGTGCCGGCCCTTATTCACTGTTGATTTGTGCTGCATGGTGTGTCCGCCTTCGGGATGGGCATGAATATCACTGCCCTGCACTATCAGGCGTAACCTATCACCTTTTTTAAACACCGTCCCGGACGGCCAGATTTCAATTTCTACCGGCACAATCTCACCCGGCTTGAGCTTGATTTCCCGCTGGTGTTGATGGACCGGCTGTCCGGCGCTGGATTTGGCCTCATCCAATTCGCGGTGCGATACTCTTAACCAGCCCAGGGCTACTCCGCCGTCATCATGATTGCCGAAATAGGGAAATGGCACGATATACCCGGCCTGATCGATTTTTTCCACCGCCACAAAGAGGTCCATATCATCATTGCCCTGCGCTTCCACCCACAGCTTCAGCTTCATATAGCCGGTCAGTTCGGTTTCTTGAGCAAACAGATATTCGAATTGGGCACTCTGGGTTTTGTCACTGATATCATCCACTTCATAACTTGTCTGAGACTGGATGCTGTAAGGATTAACGCCCATCTGCCCGCCGGTGGCGCACAAAAAAAGCGGCGTGTACTGCGTACGGGCAATCGGGAATTCTTTTTCAGTGCGGGTTTTCCCCACATAATATCGTTCACGGATTTCCAGCGTCACTTTGGGCCAATGCTTGACCATATTATCAATCCCTTTAAGGTAACGGTTGAAGAATTGACGCTGCCTCTCCACGCTTTCCGGCTCAAAGAAATTCTGCCACTTTTTGCGGCCGTGGACCAAAAGGTACTTCTCTTTGGAGGAAATCTTCTTGTAGCCTTCAAAAGTGCCGCGGTTATGCAGCCCGTGGTCCGTCCAGCTGGCGGTAATCAATGCCGGAACAGTGATATTACTGAGATCAGCGTTCTTGCCGGCCCAGTAATCATCATAAAGAGGATGTTTCTTTTGCAGCTCCAAAAGGTTTTC
>DAOUAU010000378.1:0-2242 GCA_034433195.1 Dehalococcoidales bacterium | reverse complement strand
TGCCCACAGAAGCTCCTTCTTTGACCAGCAATCTGGCCGTAGCTTCTCCAATACCGTTGGCCCCGCCTGTCACAACAGCCACTTTACCTCTAACTCTGTCCACTGTTTCCCTCCATACTAAAATACTCTATCATCGGCAGGTTACTCATTTTTATCGGCTCGCGAAAACATCATATCCTGGCTCAACCTGTCTGTCCTTGTTATCCTTTTGGGCGGCAGTAGAAATGGTAAAACAATTAATAGCGCCCATACTCTTTGATTGAATTCAGCACGCCCTGAATATCGCTCTGAGAGGCTTGACCAGGGAAAGTTAAATTAAGCATGTAGCCTCCGCCTTTTTTACAAGCTTGTATTTGATTTTTATAAAAATCCACCGCTTCCGGCAGTGAAACATATCTGATTGAAGCCGGTGCGGTACCGATGATGCAGGTATGTCCTCCCAATATCTCTTTTGCCAGCATAACATCGCTATGATCAACCAGCGCAATCACTTTTCCCCTGGGCAACTCCAGTAAATGTTCGAGGCGCCGGCCGAAATGGTCCTCAAAAAATGGCATGGGGATATATCCCAATTCAATCGCAGCCAATAGCGCTTTCTTCAGACCCGGCCAGTAAAATTTTTTAAACTGCTGATCTGACATGAAGCTTTTATCGCCTCGCCACAGGGGTAACCCGACTCTTTTGGGATTCCCCCTCTTATTGGGATCGGCCGCCGCCGCATGTTGTATTCGCTGATTCAAAATCATATCACAAAGCTGCAGCAATTTTTCGGGCCGGCGGTACATATCCAGCATTGAACCTTTCATGCCCCTGAAAAAACTCGAGACCGTATCAAAAGGAGCTCCTCCCACACCACCGGGATGAGAAAAAGCCGGGAAACCCAATGTGGCTAGTTCCTCATACGTATCACCCACCGCCTGGCGGTAGCTGTTTAATGCTTTTCCAGCTTTGGACAAAGCCATTGCCAGTTTCTCAAATTCAGCACTGGCGAACAAAGTAAGGGAGCTTTCAAAGCTGTTGAACATGTTCCGGAGAGGCGGAAGCTGCATCAGCGGGGTCAGGCTGCCATATATGCGCGGCAGATAACGCCGCACAATAAAGTCAGAGGGGTCAGACAGAAAACAATCACATTCGTCCTCCTTCATATATTCTCCCTCGATGAACTGGTATTCATAATCCGGCGGTAACGGACCACCCGGCCACAGCCGGTTTTTGACCTCCAGAGCGTCCCAGATGTGGCCGGATGTGCCAAACCCTGCCAGGCTTAAATCCGGTTCCAGATCGATGGTCTGTTGTATCAAGGCCCTTTTCCAGGCTACCGGGTCATAGTATTCGGCGGAACGGGGCAGACCGGCATATTTTGCCGGATCCGGTAATACCCACATGGGAACCCGGTCCGGTTCTTTCAACTCAATAGCGTCCCGAACTCTTTTTTCCCTCTCCTGATAATTCAGGTCCGCAGTTTTACCGGTTTGATTTTCGATTTTCTCTCTGAGATTCAATATATACTGATCATGTTTTTCTTTTTCTCTGTCTATCATCAATGAACTCTCCCCTCCGTTTTTCAATATTGCATGAAATCGAAACTGTATCTATCCCTGAAACCCGGGTAAGTGCGCACTACTACATGTCAAATACAAATCCGGAGGTTGACCAGACCGGTCAACTGCTTTTACCCGGGTCCGCTTCTCTCCTTGACAGTTTGATTGATAAAAATCGTTCAGCCTGGCTTCCCCTAAACCAGGCTGAACAGGAGGTATGAAAAGGCTCAAGAAGTCAAATCAAATATGCCAAATAATCACCTGAAAAATCCCCGGCATATGATATCAACCGACGTATGCCCACATCTGCAGTCGTAGAGTCACCCTCAAACCGAAAAACAGTCTGTCTGATCAGCTCTCCTTGATTGAAAATAATTCCAATAATGATTCCGAAATTTGTTGGGCGCTCTGCTTCGTTTCAGTAATAAATTTCTGTAATTTCGGTTCAATACGGTTTTCCGGCCCAATCACAGTCAAAGCCACCGGACAAATATAATTTTTAACCGGCGCAGAAACACCAATACCGCCGGGAACTTTCTGCCCTCGCGTCACAGCATAGCCATCTCGTCTGATTTTTTTTAATTCTTCTATCCAGTATGCGGTATCCGTTGTGGAGACTGCCTTCGGCCGCTGCCAAAGATTTCCTATCTTCAAAGCTCTCCTCAGGTCTTTGTCATTCAAATGTGAAAGCAAAACAATAA
>DAOUAU010000377.1:0-1927 GCA_034433195.1 Dehalococcoidales bacterium | reverse complement strand
TCCGGCTGAGAAAACACGCGATGTTTAATATATTCCTGGTTATTGGTGTTGATTATAACACTACCATGTAAATATATCTAACCATGTTCATAAAATAAACAGCCCCCGCTGGGGATACCGGGGGCTGTCTTCATTGAATTCGGTTCCAATTATTCAGACTACCGGAGAACAGCCATGGGCATTATTTGGGCGGACCAAAGGTGCGTAAGTTAACAGGTCCTTCCCAATTAAAACCAGCTTCATCAAAGTCTTTGACACGTGTGGCATCCAGAGTTGGCCCCAGGTACAACGCGTGGAAAAGAACCGGCTTTCTGATGGCTCTAAAATTCAACGGACAATGCAGGACGCCTTTTGGAATAAAGACCACAGTTGTTGATGCGATGGTATGCTTCTCCAATTCCTTTCCCATCCACAAGTCTATCTCCGCATCGAAGCTTTGGCAAAGGTCCGGCAGTTGCGCACCGAGAAAAATCAGGAATTCATCATACTTATGGACGTGGGGAATTGTTTCCCAGCAAACCGGCGCGGTAAACACCTGCCAGCCGATGGTGGCCGTAGCGCCCGGCAAAGCGGGTGCACCCCGGAAATATGTTTGAGGGCTGGCAATCTCCGGGAACGGCGGCAGGCTGTTCAGAGACGTGAAATCATTAGCCCTGGGTTCCGCTCCATCATAACTCAAAAAATACTTGTCATACTTTTGTTTCGCCACATGGACCTCCTGTAATCAAAAAGTTCGAAACAATTCTAGACTAATGCAAGATGTTTTGCAATACGTACGTACCTACGTACGTAAAAGCATTGAAAATGCCTTTGCCTAGAGCTCTAAGAACATTCTGCGTGATGAGTGTTTGAACACAAATTGGTTTTTGAGCTTGAGACAGGCCAGGGACATTAAAGAAGATTGGAGAATAGATCATTATGCGGTCAGACCTCATAGCGTATTGGGCGGACCGGCACCAAAAGAATTCATGATAAAAGTCGGGAATTTCTGAGATCTATATGGTACTAACAAATGGGGTGAGGTCACCATAAAGCAAGAACGTCGGCATTTCCCCTCGCGCGTATATCGGAATCGAACCAAGAAAAATCGCTAAATCGATAATCCTTGCCAAAAACATTGTCCAATTCAGATGCTTTTTTGAACCAACTCAGTTTTAGTTCATCCTTTATATGCCTTTTATCGTTGAGCAGGTACATCCTGCTCAATTAAGGATTAGTACCTGCCAGGACTTTATATTCCAGCACACCGTCATACATGTCAAATTCGCTGCCCTTTCGGGCATAGATACTTAAAATGTAAATGCCCGGATTAGGGAATATTGCGCCGATTACATATTGATCTCCTGATCGGTATGCTGATGTGTATGCTTCTGGTAGCTCAACATTTCCTATGCTGATTCGCGCCATCAGATAAGTATCATTGGGCACGGGAAAGGTCATGCTTAGGCTTCCTGTAGCATTAACGACGGAGTGAGTATTGCTTCCCAGATTCAATCCGTATTTAAAAAGTCTGAATGAACATATGGCAAAGCAGAAAAGTCGCTCTTAGAAATTGGTGTACTTAGAAGTTGCCATCTGGGGTCTTCTGGTAGATGGTTGTAGATAAACTGATTCGGAGGAGTAAGGAAATACGATTCATCGAAATCCCGAACAAACCTCATCTGGATGATCGAGCCTGCACTCCAAGTGCTATCTAACAAATACCATCCACCATTTATTTTGACCGCATTCCAAGCATGATCTGTAGGTCCCGTAATCTGGTCACCGGCTGAGTAGCCGTGACCCTTAGCCCAACCACTAATGGTAACGACCTGTAATCCGGCTGACTTTGCCAGCGCTTCGAAAAGTGTTGAATACCCTTCACATATAGACTTCCGACTAAATAATACATCTGCCGCTGTAGTACTCCCATATCTCCCAGTTAGAT
>DAOUAU010000376.1:0-2356 GCA_034433195.1 Dehalococcoidales bacterium | reverse complement strand
CCGCTTCGGTTTTTTTACGCTGGGTGATATCCCGGCAGGCGCAGAAAATCAGTTTCTGGCCGGCAAACTGCGCTCCGTTGGCGCTGATTTCAACATCGTATATCGTGCCATCCTTGCGGCGGTGCTGGGTTTCAAAGTGCTCGCCCTTTTCATCGGTTTTATCCAATGCTTCTAACAATTCCTCGCGCGAACGGTGTACCGCCCAATTCCAGACGTACGAAGAACGCAGTTCCTCCGGTGTATAGCCCAGCATCTCGGCAAAACGGCGGTTGGCTTCGTACACCGCCCCCTTCTCATCAAGTATCACAATACCATCACTGGACTGATCGATTAAAATGCGCCGGCGGATTAATTCAGCATTCAAAGCCTCTTCGGTTTTCTTTCTCTCAGTGATATCGGTCCAGATGACAACAATATACCTGGTTTGCCCGCCAGGTTTAATGTGCCGGTTGCTGACGCTGATCCAGGCCTGATCACCGTTTTTTTTGATTATCACCCGCTCCAGACCATTCATCTCTTGTTTCAGGCTGGATACATTCTCGCTCTCATATTTGTCAATATTTTGCCGCGGCCACCAGGGAAAAGGCGCCTTTTGGCCCATTATTTCTTTGTGAGAATAACCTGTCAATTTGTAAAATGCCGAATTGGCAAAATGGATAGCATTATCCGCGCTAAATACCAGTATGGGGTTAGGAGCGTCTCTTAAAAGTCCGGCGTTAAAAGCCTCACTCTGCTGCAAAGCCTCTTGAGCTTCTTTCATCCGGGTGATATCCTTGCTGACGGAAATGGTCAACTCCTGGCCGTCCAGTGTTAGTGATCTGGTTGACAACAGCGCGGTATGCTGTTTTCCATCTTTGGAGGTCAGCCGCATCTCAATATCTGAAACAGCCTTCTTTTGCTTCACCGCGCGGTCGGCCTGTTCCTGAGCATCAGGATTTTGCCAGTTCAAATCTGTGGCCGGTTTACCGATGAAATCCGCCTTGCGAGCTCCCGCGGTTTTCAGGAAGGCCCGGTTAACATGCACGAACTTGCTGTCTGAAAGAGAGTTGATAGCTAAAGGAACAGGAATGGCATCCATGACCCTGACAAGGTTTTTTTCGGATTGCCGTGCCAAAGCGACCGACTTGACCTTCGCCGTTATATCCTGAATATAACTTACAATGACTGGATTCGCTTCATCCGTCACCAGTTTCTGATTAACCGTTTCAATCCAGATTTCTTGCCCCGCTTTGGTTTGGATCAGCCATTGACGATGTGCGGAGCCGGCCTTGAAAAAACAGGAGGTGTAATACCCTGGTTTCCCCGTTTTCCAGAAAGGATACGGGGGGGCCTTTCCGATTAATTCGGACTGCTTGAAACCGCTCAGTGTTAAAAATGCCGGGTTAACAAAACAGATCCGCCGGTCAGCCTGATAGACTATGACCGGAAAAGGCACTCCTGACAGATAATCAGCCGTGAGTCCGGACACCTTTGATTTTGGCATGATACTTTCAGTTTTACCCTGGTCTGACCCGGGCATTCGGATATTACACTCCTGCTAAAGCCAGCCTCACCCGCTGACGTTCAGCATGCATCCAGTATATTAACCCGGAAATTCTTTGTCAACGCAACAAACATATATTATTTAGCGATAAAAACACCCATTCCAGGGGTCTTCGCGGCATCGTTATGGAACTGCTGCCAATATTTTGACATAAATCCATTGACCGCCCATAATTTAAAGCATGGATTTAAACTTATGGGAGCGATGGGGCGCCTGTGAACACTGATTCCGGTTCTCAACCTGTAACTTCCGGTATCCGCAAAGGAGTGGTGCTGGCCCTGGCGCTGCTGGTAGCCAATGTGGGAGCCTTTATGACCTCTTCCCTGACCGTCGCTTTGCCGGTCATCAACACCGAATTCAAACCCAGTGCCATCGTTTTGAATTGGGTAATTACGGCTTTTGTCTTGTCCTGGGCGGTATTCTCCATACCCACCGGCCGGCTGGCGGATATTTTTGGATTACGCCGGCTTTCGGTTATCGGTATTAGCATTTTTTTGGCCGCCACCATTACCGCCGTCTTTTCCAACTCCATCGTCATGCTGATCAGCCTGAGAGCTATCCAGGGAATGTGTGCGGCCATATTGGGCGGTACTATCGTTGCCATGTTGACACTGACTTTCCCGGCCAAAGAACGCGGGATGGCGCTGGGCATTTACACCTCATCAGTTTATTTCTGGCTCACCACCGGTCCTTTCCTGGGTGGTCTGCTGACAGAATATCTGGATTGGCGCAGCCTTTTTATTTTCAGCATACCTTTCGGACTGGCTGTCCTGGTTCTGATACTTTGGAAAGTTAAAGCTGAATGGGTGGGCG
>DAOUAU010000375.1:0-11828 GCA_034433195.1 Dehalococcoidales bacterium | reverse complement strand
CAGCGGGTCTTGCTCAACCCAGCCCGGCGCAGGAAAAACCTGGCTGATTTCACGCGCGGTTTTAGCGGCTGTATGCCCCGATTGATCGATGAGCAAAGCGGTGCAACCGGTAGTGCCTTCATCAATAGCCAGTATATATTGATCATCAGACATGTGCTTTGCCTCGGTAAATGTGTTTCTACGAGTATATCACAGGCGCGTGTTGACAGGAAAGTGAAAAACTCCCAATCAGACTCAGAGAGAGGCCTGACGAATAAGGCCTCTCTCTGACCCGTTGATGACGGAGCGGATTATTTCTTCAATATGGCTTTCAAGTCTGCCTCAGGAGTGGTAACCGGATGCAGGTTGAATTTCGCAACCAGGGCATTCAGAATGTTGGGAGATATAAATGCTGGCAGAGTGGGCCCCAGATAAATGTTCTTGATGCCCAGTGACAGCAGAGTCAGCAGAATGGCGCAGGCCTTCTGTTCGTACCATGAAAGCACCAGCGTTAATGGCAGATCATTTACTCCCAGTTTAAAGGCATCGGATAAGGCCAGAGCGATTTTTACTGCTGAATAAGCATCATTACATTGCCCCACGTCCATGATTCTGGGCAATCCGCCGATCTGTCCGATATCCAGATCATTAAACCGGAATTTACCGCAAGCCAGGGTTAACACCACCGTATCCGGAGGGGTCTGTTTAACAAAATTGGTATAGTAGTTGCGGCCGGGTTTAGCGCCATCACAACCGCCTACCAGGAAGAAGTGCTTGATCGCTCCGGATTTGACGGCTGCGATGACCTTGTCCGCCACGCCCAGAACGGTGTTGCGGGCGAATCCGGTCATGACGTAGCTCCCGCCGTTGATACCGGTCAGAGGCTTGTCTTCTTTCCATCCGCCTAACTTGAGAGCTTTCTGGATAACCGCAGTGAAGTCCTTCCGGCCGCGCACATCAGGAATATGAGTCATGCCGGGATAACTGACCACTGAAGTAGTAAAAACCCGGTCAGCATAGGATGGTTTGGGCGGCATCAAACAGTTAGTGGTAAAGAGAACGGGAGCCGGGATATTATCAAATTCTTTCTGTTGATTCTGCCAGGCGGTGCCGTAGTTGCCTTTCAACTGCGGGTGTTTTTTCAGTTTGGGGTAAGCATGGGCCGGCAGCATTTCGCCGTGGGTATAAATGTTGATGCCCTTGCCGTCAGTTTGCTCCAGCAGTTGTTGAAGGTCAAGCAGATCATGACCGGTGATGACGATGAAGGGGCCTTTTTCAATGGTTAAAGGCACTTTGGTGGGAACCGGATGACCGTAGGTTGAGGTATGGGCATCATCCAGGGCGGCCATAGACTTGAGGTTCACACCCCCGAATTCCATCAGCAGACCCAGCCATTCATCGACACTGTGGTCAGCCCCCACCGCTTGCATACCATGGTATAACCAGGCGGTAACGCTTTTATCCTCTTTGCCCAGCACATAAGCATGCCAGGCATAAGCCGCCATGCCGCGCAGCCCGAGCAATAAAAGCGAACGCAGAGACACTATGTCAGGGTCTCCGGTGAAAAGCTTAGCGGCATCATAATCCGGGGCGCCACCCGTTTTAACAGTTTCAGCCTTGACTTCCGCGATCATGTCGCTAACCACGGCAGAATCAAAATTGACATTGGTGACGGTGGTAAAAAGTCCCTGCATGATTAATTCATCTGTTTTCCTGGAGGGCTTGTTCCCTTTAACAGCCCGGCTTAAAGTGACCAGAGCCGCGGTCAACTGGTCCTGCAAGCCGGAAACCTGAGGGGTTTTCCCGCAGACACCATTTTTGGTACAGGCTTTGCCGGAGGCGGCCTGTTCACATTGAAAACAGAACATTTCAGACATTTTTCGCTCCTTGAACAATATTTTTAGCTGTTGCACAACCAGTGCAATTTGCTTGTCATATACATATTATAAAACAAACAGATGGTACAACTATGATTTAAATCATAAAGCGGCCAGATAGACTGAAAGGCCTTTCTGGCGGGGTGAAGCCCCGCCAACTGCTGTTAGTGTGGATTGCCGCGAGGTTCAAACCAGCCGGTCAATTATTTCTGAGCAAGTATGGTATGCAGGGGTTCCCGATGGTGGTCCTGGGGTACGGCGGCGGGCTATCTGATGATTTTTATATAGCGGCCGGGACAGTAAGAATACCATTCTCCGGATGCCGCATGCGAAGGGTTGCCGGTGCGCGCGAAAGCGGCCCAGGCTTGCTGCATTAGCACAGACAGGGAATCGGCCTGCGGGCCGCTGCCGCAGAAATTTTCATCATGATGGCCGAAGAGGAATCCGATTTCCAAACCGTGACAGGCGCCTAAACGGCCGCCGAGCGCCGCTGATTTCCAGTTAAATTGGTAGGCGAAAGTAGCCTCACGGCGGTGCCGTCGGCGGGCTTCCAATATCTCCATGGCGGGCTGACGGAAATTAAATTCGGTTTGAGTTGCCGCTAAAAGCTCATCAATTTTTTGATCTGGGCGCAGAGCCTGAAAAAGACGGCTTTCCTCCAGGTTGGTGCCGATTATTAGCGGAACATCAGCGTCCTGACCGGACCGGAATGTTTCCAGTGGATGTCTGGGCAGGTGAACGCCATCGATTACCGGCGCCAGGTTGAAGCGGCGCCTTTTTCCCCCGGATAGCAATTTATTTTGAGTTTCCAAAAGCTGGTTAACCGGCAACTGCATTATTCTGTCTGTTTCATTGGCCTTGACGCCCAGTTTCTGAAGCGCCAGTCCAGAGTAATCAGCTGCCTGTGCCGTGGAGATAAAGAGGTGGATATTGCTCTGCATGATGGTTTTATGGAATAAACCGCGGGCTTCCGGCATACCCATCAAGCACTCAATACTGGTGCCGCCGGCCGATTCTCCAAAAAGGGTGATATTGCCCGGGTCTCCGCCAAATCCGGTGATATTGTGTTGAATCCATTTCAGGGCCTCTATCTGGTCCAACAAACCTTCGTTACCGGTGGATGGAATTCGTCCGCCGGTGGCTTCGTTTAAACTCAGAAACCCCAGTAATCCCAGGCGGTAATTGATGGTGACCACCACCACCTTCTGGTTAACCGCCAGATTTGCGCCGTCAAAAACACTCTGGGAACCGGAGCCCATGCTGAAAACTCCGCCGTGAATCCAGACCATCACCGGATACCTGGCATCATACAAGCCGGGAGACCAGATATTCAGATACAGGCAGTCTTCGCTCTGCGGTCCATCAACCACAAACTCTTTAAAAAGAGCTGCTTGACTGGGGTTCTGCGGTGCGGACGGACCATAGGTCCGGCACAGCCTGATGCCTTCCCAGTGTCTGGCAGGCCGGGGTGCGTGCCAGCGTAACTCATCCATTGGAGGAGAGGCATATGGAATGCCTTTAAAGACAGCTAATCCGCGGTTCGTATAGCCTTCGACCGTTCCGGTATCAGTGGTAACACGGGGTGGATAATTGGTGTTCATATAATACCAACAGTCTGGAATGTTTGACGGCGTTTTAATCTGGACAATGAAACGAACTGGTAAGTGTAACCTACCCGGTTATTATGCGGTGGTTTTTAAGATCCTTTTGAACCTGATGGAATAATGATCTTTCATCTGCCGCGTGGGTTGCGATGGTTTTGTGAAGTTGAGTGATTCTGGCCCTCAAATCATATCCTTTTGATTCCCAAAGGGTGCGAGAGAGTTTTTCTACTGATAATTCAGCTACATGGCTTTTTAAAATACTTAGCTCCGAGCGTATTTCCGCGTGTTCGTTTAAAAGAGTCTTCAACGCAGTGACCAGGCGGTCCTGTCCGTACTCCTGGAAAGCCTGCAACAAGGCGGTTTCTTCACGATTGAAATGGGAAAGCAATCCGTTTTCCACTCTTTTCTGCAAGTTTTCCAATTCATGCAGACCCGCCCGTGGAGACAACCTCCCCGGCATAAAAGCATCCTTACTGTGTTCCAAAATCATCAATGCTCCGGCGTCGTTGACAGCTTGTTCCAAACGCTCCAGATTGCCCAGGATAATTTTGTGTTCCTCAATTATTGTATCGATTAGAGCTATAACGTCAGTCATCTCTGCCTTCTCATTAATATCCGTGGATTCAATCTTTCACGATGGGATTGCCATCTTTTTCCCATTGTACGATACCGCCGCTCAAATCATAGACTTCTCTGAATCCCAGTTCTTTCATTATCACGGCCACTTGAGCGCTGCGGTTAGCGGTGCGGCAAACCAACAGGTAGGTATAATTCCGGTTTAATTCAGAGATAATTGATTTGAATTCCGGTTTATACCTGTCAATATTGACGGCATTTTGCAGATGACCGGAAGCAAATTCCTCTGCGGTGCGTACGTCTAAAATAACAAAATCCGGGCGTCCTTGCTTTTCCGCTATTAACGACCTGGCCTGCGCCACATTGATCACCTTATTGATGACTGGCACATTGGCCGGTGAGGTGGAGTTTGGGGCAACCACAGATGGAGCAGGATTGTCCCGGCATCCGCCGGAGACCAGAACCAGCAGCATTATCAATGATAGAAATACCGGCAGTGTAAAAAGGCCTTTTCTTTTTGCTAATTTATCTTTAAACATTAATTATATTATATCTCCAGTTTTGAGTTTTTTGTTTCAAACGGGAGTAAGTCTTTTTCTTTAATTATTTTCTCGCCCTGTTTTATAAAACGGGCTACCGCGCCCCCCAGAGCTTCTATCCGGTTGTCCGCATAGACTTTTAAACAGCTGTTGGTAGCTATGCCGTACCCCGTTACTTCTCCTTTGTACAATTTCAGCGCCCATTTCAACTCCTCCCATTTATCCGCCTCAGCATGCGTATCACAAAGCACCGGAGCGATTCCCAGACAGGGGAACAACTCAGCGCTGGAATCATCATCCGGGTCTCTCCAACGCACCCATTCTCCCGCCAGCATGATGCTGCCGGCGGAGGCTCCAAAAAATAATGTGCCTTTGAAATACAGCTCTTTGAAAAACGGCTCAAGCTGTTTTTGCTGTAAAACTTGCATGCCTGCTTCTACGTCACCACCGCTCATGAAGATGGCGTCTGATTTTTGTAAGATATCGCGGGCTTTTTTGATATCCGCTTTCTGATCGCACAGGAAAACCTGCGTCAGCGCGCAATCTCCGCCTCTTTTTATCATCTCACCAATGAATCCGAAAAAGTTGGTATCATCACCACTGGCTGCTCCTACATAGGCGATACCGGGTTTGGATAATCCTATCTCTTGGAAAACAGCCTTCATTACAATATCGGCGGCTTTGGTGCCGCGTCCGCCGGCCATTAAGTAGACGCTCTTTTTAGAATTCATTCAATCAACCCCTGCCAAAGATCTTTTTACGAAAGGCTCAAGATTTCCGGCAACTAACAATTTGATTTTGTGGTTTTAAGGTTCTCCCTTTTGATTTTAGTTTATTTTTCCAAATAGCGCTCCGGGTCAATTGGGAAGAGTGCTCTGGAAACTAAATATTTGCCTGAAGATCCGGGCGCGATAGCATCAGTAAATATGATATTGATCCGGGCATTGCGGCCGTAGAGATTTCTTAAAATCACGGGAGCTTTTTGGCTCAGAGCGGTTTTGTACAGATGGTCTCCCGCCAAAATCAGATTATACTCCCCGGGCTCCGGTTGTATCAACTGGTATTCCTGAACTCCTTCCAGTGCACTCACCGCATTATCTAAATCTGATAATGTCACCAGCCGCCCTTTTGTGGTCAAAGTCAGATTTACCGTGCGCCCGGCTATTTCGGCCAGTATCATGCCTGAAGCCCGGCCGCATTCGCAGCGACTGCTGCTTTCCAACCGGACTATATCACCGGTATCAAAATGCAGGTAATAAGTCCAGGGATTTCCTAGCGGTGTTACCAGAATTCGTCCTAGCAGCGGGCCGCCCTGTTCAGCTTTAAAGGGTTGGTAGCTTACCTGGCAAAAGTCACTGTTTTGATGTAATTTCCCCTTTTCACACTGCATAAATACATATCCGGTCTCAGTGGTCCCATATGAGCTTATCAGCGGACATTGAAAGGCCCTTTGAATTTGCCGCCGGTGAAAATGCGTGCAATATTCGTATGTAAACACAATAACTTGAGGCTGGTAAGTGGTTTTTCCATGAGCCGAAATATAGCGGCATAACCTGGCTAAATAAGAGGGGTTAGCCTCCAGTACCACAGGCTGAAATGTGTTTAATTCCTCAATCATGCGCTCCATCAGATGGTCTGACCAGGCCAAAGGGTCGGTTTTTTCGTTCAGGTAAAGAAAACGCCCTAACTGCCGTTTTCCCATCGGCAGGTCCAATTCATCCGATTTGATGCCCACGTTTTTGGGATTAACCAGAATCGCTTCCCGGAATTGGCCGGTGGTAACTTGTGACATTACCGCATTAAGATGCCATGAACCGGCTTCGGAAGCGTCCCACCATTTTTGATTCCAGATGTTGGTGATGGTATCGTCAGTGGTGCCGCTGGTTTCCACCAGATTGATTTCTTTTGATTTCAATGCTTGATTCAAATCCAGATCAGCCGGCAGCATACCCTGCGGGAAGTGTTCGCGGATGTCCTTTTTGGTTAAAACCGGCATTGCGGCATAACGCTGTTCAACCGGGAAGCCAGCTCCGGGGTCAAAAGGTTTCCAATTTTGATAAAAGGGCACCTGATTCAAAGCGGTTTCCAGAACCTGTTGCGAAAGTTGCTGATGTTTTTGGGAATATGACCAAAAGGGCAACGCTGATTGGCTGGTTATCATGACACCTCCGGAGCCTGTAAAAACAGTCAGGGAAACATAATGCCCGGCAGGGCACGATGATCGCTGACTGACCGCGGTTTCTGCTGCTTTTTGTTTAGTCTACTGGTCGTTAAGGGCGTCTGTCAAACAGCATCCATTTCAGTACTTTCAGAGGAACAATGTGGGTGATTCACTGGAATTCGGAATGATATCGGGCATTGTTGTTAACTCCAGGATGGATTACCACGTTAGAGGTAAAACTGATATATTTAAGATAGCGTGGAAACAACAATGTGGGAGGTGACATTGTGGAAATAATTGCGGATTATCAAAATGTGAAAATAATCCGAATGAAATTAGGAGTCTGGGATACCAATTCGTATATTATTATTGATCCTCTGGCCCGGAAAAGTGCGCTGATTGATGTCCCCGCCGGGGCGCGCACCATTCTCAGCCAGCTGAAAGGCACACAACTGGAGTGGATAATGCTGACACACAGCCATCAGGATCACATCGGCGGTCTGGTTGCAGTTCGCAACAAGTTGCTTTCGGCTTTGGTTGTGCACCCACTGGACAATGAAAAATGGCTGCCGGTCAAGCCGGACATGGAAATTCATGACCATGACACTTTATTGGTAGGCGCACTCAAATTGGAAGTAATGCATACTCCCGGACACACTCCGGGCAGCCTGTGCTTCAGGTTGGATAAATTCCTTTTTGCTGGTGACAGTGTATTTCCGGGCGGTCCGGGACGCACCACCACACCTCAGGAGTTCCAAAAAGCCATCAAATCAATCACCGAAAAAATTTTGACCTTACCGGATAATACCGTTATATATCCTGGTCACGGGCGGTCAACCACGGTGAAAAAAGTGAAAAAAGAGTACGCCGGGTTCGCTTCACGGCAGCATGCCGCAGATTTATGCGGTGATGTGACCTGGGATATATAAGGAAACCCAATTTAGTAGCTGCCGGAGATCTTGACCAGATACAGATGAAAAATATTGAGGGTTGTGAGAAATGATGACGATATTATTGATTATATTGGGAATTATCGGATTTTTAATCTTATTGGTGATGTATTCCACCAGTGATAATAAAAAATATGGAGATAAACGGGCCCGGAACAAATCATTGCTTTACTGGTCTTTTATTCCGGTTTTGCTGATTGTAGTGGGTGTAGGCATTGGGTCCTTTTTGACCATTCCCGCGGGTGAGCGCGGGGTGTTACTGCGTTTTGGCAAAGTGGCCGGAGTTTTAAATGAAGGATTGAATGTCAAGTTCCCGGTCATTGATGCCGTGGAACGCATGAGTGTCAAAACCCAGTTATTTGAGGTCAAAGCTCAATCCGCCAGCCGTGATTTACAGGACGTGATGACCACTGTGGCGGTCAATTACAAAATTAAACCTGATTTGGTGGGGGAAATCTACCGCACAATCGGTAAAGACTATATCAACAAGATAGCCCACCCCATCGTGCAGGAAACGGTGAAATCTATATCCGCAGAATACAATGCCGAAGATATGATATTAAGACGCAGTGATGTTAAAAAAGATATCACCAATTTTTTAACCACCCGGCTGGAGCAGCGCGGCATTATTGCCGAATCGGTCAGCATCACCAACTTCGAATTCTCGGTTGAGTTTACCAAGGCTATTGAATCTAAAGTAGTAGCCGTGCAGCGTGTTCTGGAAGCTGAAAATAAACTCAAGCAGGTGGAGGTAGAAGCCCGCCAGGCTGAACAAAAAGCCAAAGGGGAGGCGGCGGCTAATATCGCCGCCGCTCAGGGTCAGGCTCAATCCATCGCCATCGTCACAGAGGCCCAGATCAAGGCTAACAATGCCATCAAAGACAGCCTGACCAAAGAAGTGCTGCAGTACATATTTATTGACCGGTTGGGTAAAGATATCAAAGTGGTTGTCATTCCGCAAGGACAGGATTTTACTCTGGGCAACATCGTCCCGTAATGAACAACGGACTTTTTTAAGCTTTTTCTCACGCTCCACGCAGGGTTTTACTCTGCATGGAGCTGCCGATGGATATTTCCAGGATGCGGTCCACTCTGAATGTTCTCTCAGCATTGCGGACCGCGCAAAAAGCCCGCATTCCCAGGAAACTCTTGCCCTGATAAGATATCTCACCGACTGATTTGGGCTGCACCATGCGCCGCGATTTTTCATCGTCCGGCTTGAGATAGACAATTTCCAACCAGCCGCCTTCGGCAATGGCTTTTTGGATTACCGGCAGTTTGTCATTAACCGGCAGCCGCTGCTCGGCTCGCCGGTACTGGTATTTGGTCAGGAAATCCACCACTTTCCAATCCATCCAGATGTGTTTTTTTAAAATTGGACGTTTCAGAATGATACCTTCCAGCGTGGTGCAGCGGCTGAGCGCCACATACATTTGTCCATGCGCAAAGGTACCACGGCCGATATCGATGATGACTTTATCAAAGGTTTTGCCCTGGCTCTTGTGGATGGTGATGGCCCAGGCCAGCATCAAGGGGAATTGCGTAAAAGTGCCTGCGATTTCAGACTTCAAACTCCCGCCTTCCAGGCCGAATCTGTAAATCTCCCAGCAAAACGGCGGAATCTCCACTTCTTCACCATCAGCCAGCTTAACGATCACCAGGGGAGAGCCATTATGGTCTTCGGAAAAGCCGCAGATTTCACCCATAGAACCATTTACCCAGCGTCCGTCGGGGTCGTTGGTCAGCATCATTATCTGTGCGCGTTTTTTGACTTGCAGTTCCACCTGGGTGGGCAGGTATTCATCACCAAAATCACCTTCGCGCAATCCCACAAAGGTATGCAGCTTACCCTTTAGCTTCTTGAGCTGCAGGTGGTTGATCCTGGCAGCCATCTCATTGGTGGTGGTCAGATGAATATAAAACTCACCCTTGGGCGGTTGAAATTCGGGATGATGGCGGCTGTTTAACAATATTAAACCTGGTTCATCAATAGTTTTATTGCGGATGGAGTTTAACAGATGAATGAATTCAGGATCATGCTGCCGGTAGATTTTCTCCAGTTCCAGAAACTCCATTCTGAAATCAGTAAAAACGTGAGCTGAATAAAAATAGGGTGTTTCATAAAGCAGGCTGAAACTGCTTTTTTCAATGCCGGTAATGACCGGGGGCAATTGGTACAGGTCGCCAATGAAAACCATCTGTACCCCGCCAAAGGCTTCGCCCGGAGTTGGACCATTCAGTCGTAAAAACCTGTCCACACAGTCCAGCAGATCGGCCCGCACCATCGATATTTCATCAATAACCAGCATTTCCAGCTTCTGGTAGAGTGTACCTTCTTCTTCGGTGGCCCGCAGTTTTTTGATCAGGTTTAATGAAATATTAGGTTTGAATTTGAAGAAAGAATGAATAGTCTGCCCTTTGATATTTAAAGCGGCTACTCCGGTAGGGGCTAACACCGCCGCTTTTTTATGGGTATTACGGAGGAAGAAATCCAGCAGAGTAGATTTGCCGGTACCTGCCCGCCCGGTGATAAAAATGTTTTTATGGGTATTCTCCAGAATATCCAGAGCTGTTTTGAATTGTTCATTGAGATCAATAACCGGGAGTTCTTGAGCTTCTGACATCTTAACCTTAGTTTAACACAGCCGCATTATAAAATATCAGCTCAAAGACTATTATCCCGGCACCTTCTGCTTTCCCGAAGCAGCCGCTATAATAATAATAGCATCTGTTCAGAAATCCAGGTTAAGGACGTTGCCTTGAATACCGAATCCAAAATACTGGAGAGACTGCAGCTTAAACTGTCTGAGCGCAGCCGGATATTTATCACTGATCCAGCCCGGCGGGCCTCGGCCGTTCTTATACCAATATATTTTAAGGAAGGGCAACTTTTTATTCTTTTCACCAGGCGTACCGAGTTGGTACAACATCACAAGGGTGAGATTTCTTTTCCAGGCGGCGGTTTCCATCCGGATGACGGCAGCCTGCTGCAAACAGCCTTGCGTGAGAGTCAGGAGGAAATCGGACTGGAACCGGCGGATGTCAGCATCCTGGGAGAACTGGACGATATGATTACGCGCGGTTCTCCATTCATCATTTCGCCTTTTGTGGGGGTCATAAAACCGGCCTGTCAGTTTCAGACCAGCGCCTTTGAAATTGCGGAAATCATCATCATTCCAATTGCGGCGCTACTTCAAAAAGGCTGCTGCGAGGAAGGGTTCGAAACCATAGCGGAAGGCCAACAGATCAAGACCCATGTTTATGCATATCAGAACTGCCGCATCACTGGCGCTACCGCCCGCATCCTTCACCAGTTCTTAGACATCTACACCGGAACGGGCTGTTCGGCTTAAACCCACCGGCCCGTTAAGAGATGGTTTGACCTTCCAGCGGAGCGGTAACCGGGCCGCTAATTCCACAAAATTGACTCAGGTTCATGATGAAAACCAGATTAAACCACTTGACATATTTTATCAAAAGACTTAACATGTAATTATTAAGTTAGTTATTAATATTATATCGTATTGGCATCAGTAGCCAACCCTGAAAGTGAGGCAATGAAAATGGCCGGTAATGATTACTACAGCATCCTGGGAGTTAACCGAAATGCCACGGATAAAGATATTAAGGCGGCTTTCCGGCGCCTGGCCCGCATCCATCATCCGGATGTTAATCCTGGTAACAAAAGCGCAGAAGCCAGATTTAAAGAAGTTAATCAGGCTTTTGAAGTGCTGTCTGACAGTGAAAAACGCAAAAAATACGATCAGTATGGTGAAAACTGGCAGCATGGTGATCAAATGGCAGAAGCCGCCCGCCAGCAAGCGGCAGCCGGGCGGGAGGGTTTTTACCGGCCGCAGGATGGCGCCGGGCGGTCATTCCAATATGATGAGGGTGATCTGGAAAGCATTTTCGGTGATTTGATGGGTGGACGTGCGGGTGGATTTGGCCGCCGCACTGCCCGGCCGCGCAGAGGACAGGATCTGGAATATGAAGTTGAAGTCACGTTGGAAGAGGTCTTTAACGGAGCAATCCGCAATATTTCCCTGCAATCAGAAGTACCTTGTCCTACCTGCCGGGGAACAGGCCGGATTCAGAATCTGGCTTGTTCGGTCTGCCGGGGCAGCGGTGTCACACCTGAGGTG
>DAOUAU010000374.1:0-2644 GCA_034433195.1 Dehalococcoidales bacterium | reverse complement strand
AAGGGTACAGCTTCTCACTGACAGGGGCGCTTCTGGTGGTGAAAACATTGACATCACTCCATTCACTGTGAATTTCATCACTCACCGCTTTTACTTTCCAGTAATAGGCGCTTCCATAATCCAGAAGGGTATCGCATTTCCAGGCATTGGCATAACATATTTGATTAACTATGAGATGGGAAAAAGTGTCATTTGGGGAAATCACCAGTTCGTAATGGCTGGCCCCTTCAACAGAGCTCCATTTGAAGACCGGCTCGATCTCAGCCGAAGAGCTGGATACCGGTGAGCCGGGTTTGGGTGAGTTTAATCTGGGCGCGGAGATTGGCGCGGAGGTTGTTTCGGCAATTGCGGTAAAGATGCCAATGGCACTCCAACCTCCGGCATGCGGCCCGATCAACGCCCTCACTTTCCAGTAATAGCTGGTTTTATTTGCCAGCGCTAGATCACTTTGCCACAAATTAGCACCGCAGAACCGATCAATCACCAGATCCGTGAATTGATCATCCCGGGAAACTCTGAGCTGGTATTGATCCGCCCCGGGCGAAATACTCCATTTGAAGACCGGTTTGAGTGAGGCGGCAGCGTTGAAACCGGGCTGGCTCAGGGTGGGGGCTCGAATATTGAGTGTATTAAAAGACCTGACAGCCGACCATGGGCTGAGGAGTGGTTTGTTAGCTCTAACCCGCCAGTAATAAGTGGTATCCGCGTTCAGGTTGGTCAATCTGATCTGGGGCGTATCAGTCACGCCCTCCCATTTATTGGCCAAATTCAAAAAGTGGGTATCAGTGTCTATTTGCCAGTGATAGGAACTGGCTCCATCCATCTGCTCCCAGACAATATTAACGGTGTTCGCCTCCAGGCCGGCCGCGCCATCCGGAGGGGCCACCAATTTGGGCGGTGCGACCAGAGTATCCGTACAGGTCAACAGTTTATTATTGACGGCATCAACAGTCCATAACCGGTTTTGCTCTGTCCTGATTATTTTTAGATTGATACCGCTCTCCAATTCACCTGTAAAGGTTTCAAAGAAGGGATTTGAAGCTGAGGGATTCAAACAGCGCTCTATTCCGCCTTTGATGTGATTGGTAGCGACCGTCTGCAGGTTGACGCCATACAGCACACCTTCCCGGGAAATCACAACTTGCCCTATTCTGGCTTGAACCGGCAGGCTGGTGTCAATAGATTGCCAGGAAGAGCTTTTCCCCATCACGAAGCGAAAAATGCCCCGGTCTGCGGTATCATCCGCGGCATACAGGGTATTATTTTGGGAATACCCGGAATCGAAGGCTACAGAAATATTGCCCAAAAGAGGGGGTGCAGTGACATTAAAGGGAAGTGATTCGAAAACCAAACCGTTATCATTGGAAAAAAATATGCCGCCGTAACAATTGCCGGCCAGCAGGGTATGGTCATCCATGTATCCTGGAGACAGAACCAGAGAATTTAAGATATGTTTCCCGGCTTTTCCCCTGTCAATGTATGCCAGTGAATTCGCCTCGGTCTGGTAAACTGAGCTAATATCGCCATCAAAGCTGCCCACAAACAGGACATCACCGGGTGTGATTGTCCAGGTGTCAATATTGACAGGTTTGCCGGTGTTCGGATCAAGGGACTCGTATTGGATGAAAGTTCGTCCTTTATTTGTTGATTTCCAAATCACCGGATTACTCTGGCTGGTTCCGGCCAGGAGCAATTCACCGTTCTGGTGATAATTCGGTGAAAGTAAAACCAGGTTGAATCTATCTGAGAGGCCGGCTGAGGTGCAATAAATCCTTTGCCAATTGACTCCGTCATCGCCGCTGTGCCACAGGCTGTTCTGGATATCGGCAGTCAATAAAAACAGACCGGTGGGCTGAGTATGACCAGGAGCGATAGCCAGGTCCAGGATGGCCGATATCCGGGTATCGATCAATGCGGTTTGATTCCAGCTGGCGCCTCTGTCCCGGCTGGTAGAGAAGGCGCTCTCAGCGCCGCTGGTAACAGCATAAGACGGGCCGCCGCGGGAGAAATCCTCTGCCATCACCACTCCCGTTACAGAATTGCCGGTGAGTGGTTTAAGCGCGGAGCTCCAGTTGGCCCCGGAATCCTCACTAACGAAAGTCAGAGATGTGTCAGCCGCCCCGACCAGCAGTGTGGCCCCATTAGCTTTCCCGCTAAGCGCCATGCTGGCAACGTCAGTGAAGGGCTTACCGCCTTCGTTCAGTTTGGTAATCATCGAATGACCGGCATTTTGGCCTTTCAGACAATATACTCCTCCCTGATTACGTCCGCTGTTCAGAGAGATGAACTGGGTGAACAATCCCGAGCTAACGGTGGAATGGTAATCATCCGGAAAGGCAATATCGGCGCTGAAAGGCGTAAGCCCGGCCACCCGGGCTTCACCCGCCATCAAGCTCCAGCCTCCTTCAAAAGTACCGCTGGAAATGACAACATCGCTCTCATCAGTTCCGATGGCGGTTAGCTGGCGGTCAGTATCAAACCGGGGTGAAAATGCCACTTTACAGATATCATAAGTCCCCAGATTGCAGTATTCCCAACTTAGAGATTGAGCCTCTTTAAGGGTATAGACTCCTCCAAACTCAGCGGCGTCAGCGTCCCGGGTGCCGATGGCGACATAGTTAATGCCATCTGCGCAGGCCACATC
>DAOUAU010000373.1:0-2660 GCA_034433195.1 Dehalococcoidales bacterium | reverse complement strand
CCGTGACGCTTTCCGGATAGGCCAGGATATCCCCGGCGCTGTGAATCAGCAGCACATCCGCACCCTCTGTATCCCATGGAGTAGTCACCTGAATTCCAGTTGTTTCGGTAAAGTCCTGATCCAGGAATTGAACGTTATCTTTGACAACCTGCGGTTTCATCCCGGTAGGAGAACCAACTTCAAGTTGCAGCACCGTACCCTTCTCATGCAGTTCTGTGGGGGCCCACCCCAGTTCCTGGCTGAACAATTTGCGGATTTCCCGGGTGATCAAGGCGTTATCCACGCTCATCGGACAGGCCTGGGCACAGCGGCGGCATAAATTGCAGCGGTAGCTTAATTCATATAAGCGGCTGATCAGAGCCCCGTTAAGCGTAATATCAGAACCGGTTAACCGCGCACGAAGCCGGCCGCCGGGCATGGCAAATTTTTGCACCAGCCTCCTGAAGACCTCGGAGCGGTAAGTGGGACGGTAAAGCTCATTCCGGCCGCTGGCTTGATAGATGTGGCAGACCTCGCTGCAGGTTTGACATTGAGCGCAATATTTCAAAGACAGTACCAGCGGCTGTAAGAAAGTCCAGTTATTGTGCTCATCTAGAAGCTTCTTCAGGCCGGCAATAAACTGTTCAACATACTTTTTTTCTTCATCCTGACTGCGTAATCTGGGCAGCGGCGCCCCGACAAAGCCGTCCAGATGGCATTCCAGCCGGTTTTTCTGGTCATCCGTCAGTTGTTTCCAGGCAGGCAGATGGTGCGGTTGATCATAGGGCGCAGGCAATGGTAGAAGCTCAGTCAGTTCTACCCTGGTAACCAAGCTGCTCCCGCCTTGCGCCAGGTCAGTTAATTTAAGGTTCTTTTTTTTCAAACTTTCCCCTTGAAGCCACTTCTGCCCAGCTCTTCCGTCCCCCTGAAGATATATGTTCCGCAGACCAGCTAACCGGCCGGTTGAGCAGTGCTTGCACTTTCCGGGCCATCTGCTCATCTTGAGGAGCATCGTTCCAGCGCATACCGTGATATAAAAAATATTTAGCAGCAAAATGAATCATATTGCTGAAGGGAAGATATAAAATAAACAGCCAAACCAGGATGAGATGCACAGTGAGAGGTAAACTGACGGAAATACTGGTATCCAGTGTGAAAAGTCCGTTGATGAGAGCGGACACTTCCGAAAGGTAATTCCCGGCAATAAACCAGGCAAATACTCCGCTGATAAAGACCGCGCCGGAAAACAACAGGTGAAAATAGGTCTTTAAGGTGCTAAATGGCCGTAGGCCGGAATCAAGGGCGCGTTTTAACAGCAAGCCAATCACACCGGCACTCCCCAGCAGGCAACCCGCCAGGGCTAACACGGAGAAAAGCATGTGAAAAAAACTGATAAATGACGCCGGCACCGCCAGTACGCTGAGCACTTCCGCGAGAATGACAACGGCCCCCGCCAGGACAAAAAGGTAAATGCCGCTGTGGAAGGCCAGTGAGAACGGCCATAAACAGCGGTTGTGCTTCCAGATAGAACTCAGCAGGAAAATCTCTTTGGCCATGTAGAGCACGGGAGCGATATGAGAAATGCACCTGCGGCTGGTCCACCATTCGGACTCTTCCAGGTAAGAGCCGCCGTAACGCCCCTTACCTTTGTCATGAGGCACCGGCGCCAGTTCCCAGCGTAGATGAAGCGGCAAACGGCGAATAGCCAGTATTCGGTAAATCATTACCAATAGAAAGAAAGCCGCGGTAGCGAAAACCAGGATGAGCCAGATGACAGCGATTACGCCACCTCCAGTGAGATACTACTTCAGGCTATCAATCATGAAGGAGGCCGCCAGTTTGACTCCCGTTCCCGGCGGCAGCCCGCATTTCTCAAAACCCTTCTCATGAGAAAAGGTAATCATAGCCTCTTCGCTTTCCCCCGGATTGAGCTTGCGTCCGATAATGACGTTTTCAATGATATCCGAACAATAAAGAGATCCCACCTCATCTTCAAAATAAGCCATAAATTTCTGGGACGTGGAGATGGTCTTGCTCATTTTATCAAAATCCGGGGGAGTATCCGGCCCAAAAAAGAGACCGAAAGCGATCAAACTGCCGGTGATGCCCCCGCAAATTTCGCCGGTGCCGCCTATTCCGGGGAAAGCCGTCAGGGCTTTGATGATCTCCATGCTGCCCAGTCCGAACTCCTCCATCAAAGCCATGGCCGTACCCTGGGCGCAGTTTTTAAAATAAAAGTTATATTCCTCCGCACGTCGCTGGACTCGGTCAACTATCTGCTGCTTGTTGGCTTTCATTTCGCTGGGGTCCCACTGTTTGCGGGGTATACCGTCTTTCAGCATTTTCTTGACCCGGGCTTCAATGGCCGGGACATCCCATGTTCTGGCAGCCAGTTCATCCACTTTACATTTCAAGACGGCATAATCAGCCATTTTTCTTACCTCCCGATGGTACTGTTTTAAGGTAATTCATTATAACATAATTCGCCAAGGCCGAGATATCCTGAAAAATAATGATTCCGCACACGGGGAAGAGTGCAATTTTGGTGATTTGTCAGACCTGGCCGGAGTATCAGAAGTTTGAGGTTTTGATATCTTTCTTGACCTTTATTATGCTGTATTCCTTACCTGAATGACATATGCCGGGCTGTAAAGGAGAGACGCATGTGCCCCAGGAGTTAC
>DAOUAU010000372.1:0-2727 GCA_034433195.1 Dehalococcoidales bacterium | reverse complement strand
TTATCTATTGTAATCAAATCGTAAAAGTCTTAGAATTAGCCTATTCAAAATGGCTGCTGATGAGTGCCAGCGTGATAAAGAAGCGAACCGAATGTAAGAATTACTAATGCGCTGTATACCGTTCTGATGAAACCGCCCGGCTTTGGAAAAACATTAGAGAAAGTCATTGAGCCCGGCAATGCGGATATGCTCAAATAGGAGAAGTCCACTTTCAATACAAAGCAGGTGGCAGGTATTCCCAAAGGAATGCCGTATTGTCTTCTGATTACTGAAAAGGCAGAAGCACCCTCATGCTTGTATTTGATTTCACCGGGGGCCGAGCATGAATCTCCTGATAAAGATTAAACTAGCGGCCAGTTAGAATGGGACGGTATCGAATTCGTGATAGATTAAGTTTTGGTAATATTTGAGGAGAATATCTTTATGAAGCGAGAGTTGGTCACCAGAACGATTATTGAACCGGCCAGAGAAATCAATGTTTGCCGGGAAGCTGATGTAGTGGTAGTGGGCGGTGGTCCCGGAGGAATCGGGGCGGCGCTGGCTGCGGCACGCAACGGTGCAAACACAGTACTGGTGGAAAGATACGGACATCTGGGCGGTATGGCCACGGGCGGTCTGGTTACCATTATCCCGAATTTGAGTAATATTAGCGGTGAGCAGCAAATCGGCGGGATCTGCCAGGAACTGGTAGACAGACTGGATGTCAGGGCTGCGACGCATCACCCAATGAAGGCAGATTGGGGCAGCACTGACCAGGAACTGGTCAAGTATTATTTCGATGCCAATCTTTTTCTATTCTACGTGCGTGATGATTTGAATACCGGCAAGAAAAGAGTGCTGTATACGGCACTGGTAGATCCGGAGATACTGAAGTGTGAACTGAATAACATGATGGAAGAAGCCGGAGTTAAGTTGTACCTTCATTCCTGGGGCACCCGGCCGATAGTGGAAAAGAATACGGTGAAGGGGGTCTTGATTGAAAGCAAATCGGGACGCCAGGCCATTTTGGGCAAAGTGGTAATTGACTCAACCGGGGATGGTGACCTGCTACAGCCTGCCGGCGCCGAGTGTGATACCCGTATGATGCCCAACCTCAGGATTGCCAAACTGGCATTTCCCTTCTGGATAGCGAATGTGGACCTCCAGCGGGTTGGCGAGTTTAAAACTTCACAGCCTCAAAAGTACCTTGAACTGATGCAGGATTTAAAGCGCAGAGGCGGTGCTGCAGGATATTTGCAGGATCTGGTGAAATTCCACGACGGCGTCATCTGGTTTCATCCGTTTTTCCCCTGCACTAACCAATCAGATGTCGAAGAGCTAAACCGTGTCGAGCTGGAGGGCAGGAAGAAAATGCTGATAACCTATGAGTTTTACCGCAAAAATGTCCCCGGATTTGAAAACAGCTTTATCGCGATCAGTTCACCGCAGCTTGGCACTCAGGGTGGGCAGCGCGTCATCGGCGAATATGTGCTGAGCGAAAAAGATATAGTGTCAGACGAGGTTTTCAAAGATACCATAGCGGTTTTTGCTAATAATGATATGGGTGAAATATCCGCCAAACATCCCAGTGTATGTATTCCCTACCGCAGTCTGGTACCGCGCAAAATAGATGGCCTGCTGGTTGCCTGCCGGGCGTTCTCCTCTGAGTACGGTTTTAATGAATACTTCAATTTGATACCGCACTGTATAGCTTTAGGGCAAGCGGCTGGAACAGCGGCCGCGATGGCAGTCAAAGCCGGTTTGGCGCTCCGAGACATGGACTATCCCGGCTTGCAGGAGCGTCTGCTTGACCAGGGGGTAATATTGCCGCAATCGATCGGCAGGAGAAAAAGGTGAAAAACGCCGCCGGATGTTGGGAAAAATCTGAATCAGGGGCACTTGACAGTCGATATCGAGTGTGATACGTTGGTGAGTGAAGCCACCTATATATCCGAATTCGCTTCTGGAGGTGCAAATGGGGCTAATTAAGAAATATGGGGTATGCCAAACTGACAGGTAGAGCCCTGTCGTTGAACAGGGCGGACAATAATCTGGACCTGAATTGAGTTAGATAAGTGAAGCCCTTTTTAACAGGGTGAAAATCTTGGAGTATTGTACTCCGTGAAACGGGTCCGGTAAACAAATCAAAAAGGGCGCGGGAGGCTGAATAGTCTCCCGCCTTTTTATGTGTTCGGCATGAGCGATTACCTGATAGAAAAGTCCACAACAGGCTTGCTAGCAGAAACTTCTTATGAACGTGTTGGCATTTATTCCGGGGCGGGAGTTGCCAGAAACCGGAGGATCAATCCTGTCTTGATTAAGAATCCTGATGGTTGGGCGGCATCACTCCGGCGTTTGGATTACTTTGCCATCTGAGTTACACCGGTATTTATACTGCGAATTGGAATCACGTAGATATTCAGGAAAGAGAGGATGTCCGGTTGGAAAAGCTGACATATCAGAAGTAGCGGCAGTGGCTTTTATAACCTGGATGCACTTATCGATCATCATGAGATCCATAGCGCTTTGGATCACTCTTAATTCCATTCTGGCAGCAACCGTTTTGGCTTCAGAAACCAGCCCTTCAGCCTGTTCAGAGTAGAACCCGTCCTTGATCGTGTGATTTGTGAGAGTGGTCAGACCCTGGTTGTTGGCACTGGTTGGGGAGAGATCAGAATTGCGAATTTCAGTATCCTTAGTTTCGATGTTATTACCGCGGCCTACTACAACGGTGCTGACACTGGCCGT
>DAOUAU010000371.1:0-9322 GCA_034433195.1 Dehalococcoidales bacterium | reverse complement strand
TTGATGACAATCGAACTACTGACGTTGTTGTTAGATGCGCTGAGGGTGATATTATAGTCACCGGCAATAGTTTTATCTTTGGGCGGAGTGATTACTACATTAGCCTGTGCGGTTTGACCGGCACCCAAACTATCTAGTTTGGCAGGTTCAAACGTTACTATCCAGCCTTCCGGCTTATAGGAATTTAAAGAAATGCTGTCAAGTGCTACCGAACCGGTGTTAAACATCTCAACAGCCAGATTATTCACTTTGCCGGCGGTGGCTTTGGTTGCCAGATTGCCACTGGCGGTATTTATTGAAAAGCCGTATCTGGCTCTGAGTATTCCTGTCAGATCGATCGACTGTGAAAGGGCTCCGGCTGTAGCTTTCAAGGTTACGGTATACTCACCTGGTTCAGGAGATTTTCCGGGGGCGGGACTCAAACTCAACGAAAGTGTTTTGGAATCCGGAGAACCATAGGCAAAAGGTCCTATGGGCACTGAGGTTATTTGTTTGCCGGCATAGGTTACCCAGGAGGTCCACCCCTGGGGTGCGGTGGTTGATAAATTAACCGTGACGGTGTCATTCCCGGAGTAAGTTAAATATACATTGTAGTAAAATGAAGTTACCGAAGCCTCAGAATACGCCGGAATATCGCAGGTCATTTTTAATTCCGGCGGACCGGTAGGGGTGGGCGTGGGAGTTGGGGTAGGGGTTCCGTCAGCAGCCATCACCGCTGTAAGTGAAAAACTGCAGAGTAAAGTGACCACCAGAGCCAGGCTGATTAGTATCCGGGAAAACCTTGATTTATGCATGACTGAATGCCTCCATCTGACAACTATCGAAGTTATTATATCAACTGAATATTAAGAAATTGTTAATCCGCTTGATTGTACACATTTTATCGTAACCGTTAACTAAAGGCAACCGTTTGAATTTGCCTGACCAACTATTTTAGTCTTACCTGCGTTATAGTACCATATCAGGCGGTTGGACAGTAAATGGCGGCGGACCACCGGAATAACCGCGTTTGGTGTACAGGCTTTATGGGTAGTTTGATTGTGAATATCCTGTAAAAGCGCTTGAAAGAATGGGTTTAATGAATTAAAATTCTAGTACTATTTTACATAGGCAGGCCTGCTAACGCAAATGGACCAAATATTCATCGGTATTGATATTATTGAAATCAGCCGGATTCGTCAGGCTATCCGGCGCTGGCAAGAACGCTTTTTGAGACGGATTTATACTGAACCGGAATTGAATTTATACCGGAATAGCATTGAATCTCTGGCTGCTCGATTTGCCGCCAAAGAGGCGGTCATTAAAGCACTGGGATCTCCGCAGCCCAATATCGCCTGGCGTGAAATTGAGGTATTATCCGACTCCAGCGGTAAACCTTCAGTGCATTTATATGGTCAGGCGCTGGAGCACCTGCGGCGCCTTGAACTGCCGCGTTTGGAAGTTAGTCTATCGCATTCCCGTGAAAACGCTGTCGCACTTGTAATTGGATTGAGAGAACGTTAATATTATAAAGTCAAATATTTATTGTGCGGATTATGGCAGATGAATATCTTTCATCTCAAGTGTCTGACTTCAGCAATGTTTCCGGAGAGAGCGGGAATATGGTTGCTCTCTTTTTTAAAACCTCCCTCGCCGTTTACTCCTTAAAAACTGCTTATCAAAGGTTATGGCTCTTTTAAGCAGTTTTTTCATCCCTTTGTTTGAGAGCGCTGTGTCACAAAAATAAATTTAGGCCAATTTTCACTTAAGGAGTAAATCAATGTCAGGACATAATAAATGGTCAAAAATCAAGCGCCAAAAAGGCATTGAAGATGCCAGGAAAGGTCAGGTTTATACCAAATTGACGCGGGAGATTATAATGGCCGCGCGCGAGGGCGGGGGTGATGTGGAGACCAACTTCAAACTCAAGTTGGCAGTGAACAAATCAAGAGAAGCTTCCATGCCCAAGGACAATATTGAAAGAGCGATTGAAAGAGGGATTGGCGCCGGTGACGGCGTGGTATTGGAAGAATTGACCCTGGAAGGGTATGGTCCATCCGGCACAGCTATTCTGGTGCAAACGGTCAGTGATAACCGCAACCGGGTAGTCCAGGAAATCCGCAACGTATTTAACAAACAGGGCGGGACCATGGGTTCGGCCGGTTCGGTGGCGTGGATGTTTGATGCCCGGGGCGTGATCACTACGGATATTACCGGCAAGAATGTGGATGATGTTGAATTAGCAGCCATAGATGCTGGCGCTGAAGATGTCAAGGTGATTGACCGCACCATGGAAATTTATACTAAACCGACGGAATTGGAACTGGTGAAAAAAGGTTTGGAGAAAGGCGGTTTGACGATCAGTTCAGCCGAACTGTCAATGATTCCCAAAACACTGGTGGTGGCTGAGGATAAAGCTGCCATACAGACCATGCGGCTATTAGAAAGAATGGAAGAGCTGGATGATGTGCAGAAAGTATACACCAATGTAGATTTTTCGGATGCCCAGATTGAAAAGTTCCGCTCCGGAGATTATGACTAAAGGATGATTGTATTAGGCATTGATCCCGGTACTATCGTGATGGGGTATGGCATCATCTCTTCACGGGACGAACAAATTAACTTAATCAAATATGGCTCATGGAATACCACTTCACGCTCTCCGATCGGGGAGCGTTTAAGTTTTCTCTATTCCAGTTTGTTAAAAGTGATTTCTGAATTCCACCCCGATGTGATGGCCGTGGAACAGCCTTTTGTGGCCAAGAACGCCCAATCTGCCTTTGCCGTTGGACGGGCTCAGGCGACAGCGATTCTGGCCGCAGCCAACCACAACGTCCCCTGTTTCGAATATACCCCGCGAGAGATCAAGCAAAGAGTAGCCAACTACGGAGCCAGCAGTAAGGAGCAAATCCAGCAGATGGTGATGTTGCAGTTGGGTATGGCGCAGATTCCTGAGCCGGCAGATGCCGCTGATGCCCTGGCTGTGGCGCTTTGTCATCTGCGGGTAATTCATCTGGAAGATGTTTTGAACAGATAGGGGAGGAATTTATGATAGCAGGAATTAAAGGCATTATTGAAGCCATCGGCGCTAATTTCATTATCATGGGTGTCAACGGAATGAGTTTTCAGGTATATTTGCCTGGCTCTACACTGCGTCACCTTGGTGCGGTGGGACAATCCGCCAAACTGCACACCCATCTGCACGTCAGAGAAGATAATTTGACATTGTACGGTTTTGGTTCGGCTCGTGATCTGGTGCTTTTTCAAACTGTAATCACGGTCAAAGGAATCGGTCCCAAGCTCGGTCTGGCGTTGCTGACGGCCATGGATGTTGACCAGGTCTTCTCTGCGATTGCCAGCGGGGATGCCGCCAGATTGACCGGTGTGCCGGGAATTGGTAAAAAGACAGCTGAACGAATTGTTCTGGAGCTTAAAGATAAAATCGGGACACAGTGGATGATCAGCCAGGATATGGCAGAATCTCAAGGCAACAGCGATGTCATGGCGGCTTTAATTTCTCTGGGCTACTCGTCTGCGGAAGCCGGCCGGGCTTTGTCCAACCTCCCCGGCAGCGCTGCTCCGGTCGAAGAAAAGCTCAAGCTGGCTTTGAAATTTCTCAGTGAAAAATAATCACTATTTGATCCTTCCCAGGGATCATAAAGAGGGTGATCTCCTGGCGTTATACTCAAGGTCCCGGAGAGCGAATTTGAAGCATCTGACGAGACCGTAATTCCTCCCGGTATCAAACAGCGGTAAAATTATCTTCCTGAGTATCTTTCTTCTGTCCATGGATCACCATGATTGTGATACCCCGCCTTTTCCCAAAACCCTGGCCGGTCAATATCCGTAAATTCAATACCGCTAATCCACTTGGCGCTTTTCCAGAAATACAGTTTGGGGACTATCAGCCTGACAGGTCCACCGTGGTCGGCGGTGAGAGGCTCCTGGTTGTGATTGACCGCCAATAAGACATCCGGTTCAAAAAAGTCCTGGAGCGGGATATTGGTGGTGAAATTATTAGCGGCATGGACTATGGCAAAGGCCGCATTGGGTGAGATATTGACGATCTTCTTAAGCTGGCTGACACTGACACCTTCCCAGAGGTTGTCCAGCCTGGACCACGTGGTGACACAATGAATATCCGAAAAAACCTTGCTCTGGGGCAAAGCGATAAACTGATCGTAGGTCAGAGTTTTTTCTTTTTCCACCAGACCGAACAGCTTTAAAGACCATTTAGAGGCGGCGATTTTGGGCACGCCCCCGTAATGTAAAACCGGCCAGTTTTGAGTCTGGTATTGGCCGGGCGGAATCCGGACTGTCCTTCTGGTATCTGAACTGATTATCAAACCTCTGTCATCCATCTTCTTCTCCAATCTGACAACAACATTGAGTATTATTTTTATTATATTATAGGACTACTGACAGGTTCTGTGGGGCGAAAATACTAATCAAACTTGAAAACGTTATAAAATAAAAGGAAGATGAAAATAGAGTAAAAGAGGAAGACAAATTGAAAACGTGGTTATCCTTTATGGTTTTTATGGGTTTATGCATTATGTTGTCAACCGGCTGTGCCAAAGCTAGTTCCAATACCACCACCGTGTCCTCTGCCGGCAATGAGATAATCATCGCTGCGAATTCCGACTTCGATCTACCGGTCGGGAAAAAAGCGATATTGAAGGGCGAAGATATATCCATTGAATTTTATTCAGTCATCGCCGATAGCCGGTGCCCAACCGGTGTAACCTGTATTTGGGCAGGTGAAGCCAGGTGTAAGGTGTTAGTGAGCCAAAAGGGACAAACTGAAGTAGTGATTTTGATTCAATCAGGAAGTGCGGAAGGCACCGGGGTGATCGGCGGATATCAGGTTTCGTTTCACCTCAAACCATATCCCGAGCACGAAATTTTGATCGGGCCCATGAATTATGTACTTGTCATGAGAATCATCAAATAACCATATCAGAAACGGGAGGTTGAAAATGCGCGGAGCGTTTAGGCTGGGGAAAATTGCCGGAATAGAAATTGGCATTCATTACACCTGGATATTTGCATTCATCCTGTTTACCTGGTTGTTTGCTAAAAACTTGATGCTGACTTTCACCGGTTGGGCTCAAACCACATATTGGTTTGCGGGCGGAATTATTGCTTTGGGAGTATTTCTGTCTGTGCTGCTGCATGAATTAGCCCATTCACTGGTAGCGATCCACCGCGGCATGAAGGTGAATAGTATTGTTTTATTTATCTTCGGCGGCGTCAGCAATATCGAAAAAGAACCGGAGAACGCCCGGACTGAGTTTATTATGGCGGCCGCCGGTCCGGCATGCAGCCTGGTTTTGGCAGCCATGTTCTTTGGAGTACAGAGCCTTTTAGCCAATTCGGATGGTGGTGAAACGCCTGTGAGAGCGGTTTTCTTCTATCTTTTTTATACCAATCTGTTGTTAGCGGTATTTAACATCATACCCGGTTTCCCGCTGGACGGAGGGCGGGTATTCCGGTCTATCATCTGGGGCGCCACAAAAAGCCTGCATACCGCCACTTTGATCGCTGGAAACGTCGGCCGGGTTTTCGGCTGGGCCATGATTCTCTTAGGGATTTATCTGGTTTTTGGTTACAAGATTGGCACATTCGGAGGGTTGCTGAACGGAATATGGTTAGTTTTCATCGGCTGGTTTCTGGCTAGTGCCGCTGACAATACCATGCGCGAACAGAGTCTGCAAGAAAATCTGGCCGGTAAGCGGGTTAAAGATGTGATGAACCGGAATCCGGAATGCGTCAGCCCCGCTGTTTCAGTGGATAGCCTGGTCAATGATGTTTTTTTAAGAAGAGGGCTGCGGACTTTGCCGGTGTGTAACGAAAATGGCTTGATGGGCATTGTCGCGCTCAGCGATATCAAAAAAATCCCGCAAAGCGAATGGATTAACACGCCGGTGCAGCAAGTAATGACTCGTTGGCCGCTGACTTCGGTTAATGAAAATGACGATTTGAACGCGGCTTTGAAGCTGCTGTCTCAGAATGACCTGAATCAAGTAGCTGTACTATCAGAGGGGAAATTTGTCGGCTTATTAAGCCGTGCAGATGTGATCCGTTATCTGCAAACCACTAAAGAACTGGGTATCAAGCCTTGAGACAGCACAAAAAACAGCTGTGAAATGATAACTGCCGGCTGGAAAAATGCGGCTGCCGGCTGATATTGCGCCATCTGTTTTGATTAAAAAATATTGTTACTAAATTGACAGTTCGTAATACGAATGGTAAATTGAATATTGAGTTCCCCGCAAATGCACCCCATTCCAGGAGGCCGCGCCTAACATGAATATCATCGTGTGTGTTAAACAGATCAATGATCCGGAAGCTCCCCCCAGCATTTTTAAAATTGACGCTGCTGCCAACAAAGTAATTCCACCATCCGGAATGCCGCCGGTTATCAGTACCTTTGACGAATATGCGGTTGAAGCGGCTGTTCGTATCAAGGAAAAAGTTGGTGGTAAAATCACGGCTGTCAGTCTGGGTGTCAATTTACTCAGAGATGTGGTTAAGAAACCTTTGTCAATGGGCGCTGACGATTTAGTCCTTTTAGAAGACGCGGCTTATGCTGATGGTGATAGTTGGTCAACAGCCTATGCGCTGGCTATGGCTATCCGGAAAATCGGTCAATATGATTTAATTTTATGCGGACGGCAAGCTGCGGATTGGGATGCGGGCCAGGTTGGTGCCGGCATTGCTGAAATCCTGGGGCTGCCTTCGGTTACTCTGGCCCGCAAACTGGAGTTGGAAGGCCAAAAAATCAAGATAGAACGAGTCATCCCGGACGGTTATGAATTGGTGGAAGCCTCATTGCCGGTGGTAGTGACCCTCAGCAATGAGCATGCCGCTCCCCGATATCCCAATGTTAAAGGCATTATGCTGGCTAAACGTAAAGAACCGATTATCTGGAAACCGGCAGACATTGGTGTGGATGCTGTCAGGATTGGAGCCCAGGGCCGCCGGTCCCGGCTGATAAAACTATTTCAACCGCTCAGAGATTCCAAATGTGAAATGGTGACTGCCGATACCCCTGAAGAAGCCGCGGTCAAACTGGGACAAACATTGCGCGAAGCCAAAGTGTTGTAGTTCTGCTCAGGTTCAGGCTAACACAGTGAAATTGCTGTTTATTTCTTAAGTATAAGCGGTTTGTTTTAAAGTTTTATTGGATTGGTAGAATTAACCGGGGAGCATTTAGATGGCTGATTGTCAGGGCGTTCTGGTATTTTGTGAAACCTTTGAAGGCAAAATATCTTCCATATCTGCCGAATTATTAGGCGCCGGCAGCCGTTTGGCGCGGGAGTCGGGTCAAACATTGCAGGCAGTAATACTGGGGTCAGACCTGGGAGGGTCCCCCGATGAAGCGATCGCCTGCGGGGCCGATAAAGTCTATGCGGTGGACGATCCCGTTCTCAAAGATTATCTCACAGATGCCTATTTGATGGTGATGGAGAAAGTGGTTAAGCAAGTTGCTCCTTCTATTTTGATATTGGGGCAAACCCCTATCGGGAGAGATCTGGCTCCCCGCCTGGCATTTCGCTTGAATTCTGCGGCGGTATTGGATTGTGTGGCATTGGCCATTGACAGCGCTACCAAAAGGTTGTTAATGACCAAGCCGGTCTATGGCGGCAACGCTCAAGCTGTTCAAATTTGTGATGTTGATCCGCAGGTTGTAACCATCAGAGCAAAAACCATGTCTCCACTGGTCAGAGATGCATCTCGTAAAGGTGAAATTGTGAACGTACCGGCCGGCATTGACCCGGCCTTGATCAAGACCCGGTTGATTGAAAGAAAAATCGAATCCGCCGGCGTCAAACTTGAAGATGCCAGAGTGATTGTGAGCGGCGGCCGCGGAATGGGTAGTGCGGACGGCTTTAGACAACTGGAGGATCTGGCCAGAACGCTCAAGGGAGCGGTCGGGGCTTCCCGTCCGGCCTGTGATAATAAATGGGTTTCTGATCACCTGCAGATCGGTTTGACAGGCAAGATTGTTAGTCCTGAACTGTACATCGCAGTGGCGCTCTCCGGTTCAAGTCAGCATCTCAGTGGTTGTTCGGGAGCTAAAGTGATTGTGGCTATCAATAAAGATGCTGAGGCCAATATCTTCAAAGTGGCGCATTACGGCATTGTGGCGGATTGGAAGAAGGCCTTGCCGTCCTTTGCTGCCAAAGTAAAGGAATTAGTAGGGTAGTTATCACCGCTCTTCCCAAATCACCTGTGGTCAACTCCGTAAGTGGTGGTGTTTCCGGTGGCACCGGCGGGACGCCTGTGAAGACTGATAAAACCTTTTCCAGCCCTCTTTACTTCAACCACGTTTCATCCTCAATTCTTAGATGATGGAAAAAGCCTCCTTCTCAAATCTGATGAAGGAGGCTTTTTAGAGATGATATTACTATTACGGCTAGGTAACCGGGTTAATTACTCTTTTTCTGCGGCTTTATCGGCTATCTCTTTTTGTCTTTCAGCTACGATTTTTTGCATCACGAAGGAAGGGACTTCTTCATAATGGCTGAATTCAAAGGTGTACCGGCCGCGGCCCTGGGTGATGGATTTTAAGTCAATGGCATAACGCTGGACCTCTGAAAGCGGCACTTCAGCTTCAATAGTATTGTAACCAGATTCGGGCATCATGCCGTGAACGCGACCACGTTTGTTATTCATATCGCTCATGATGTCACCGGTGTAGTTATCAGGGACGGTGACCTTTATTTTAACGATGGGTTCCAGCAGCACGGGACTGGCGGCATCCATAGCTTTTTTCAAAGCTCCGGCTCCGGCTATTTTGAAACAGATTTCTGATGAATCGACCGGATGGAAGCTGCCGTCATAAACACGGGCGCGCACATCCACCACCGGGAATCCGCCGAGCGTTCCTTCATGTACGGCATCCTTAACCCCTTTTTCTACCGCCGGCAAGAAGTTGCGCGGGATAGTACCGCCGACGATGGCGTCAACGAATTCATTGCCAGTGCCCCGAGGCAGTGGTTCAACTTCTAACATGACATGGCCGTACTGACCATGACCGCCGGTCTGTTTTTTATGTTTGTAATCACCTTTGGCAGAGGCTGTGATAGTTTCTTTATAAGGTACCTTGGGCACTGAGAGAAGTACCCCCACTCCAAATTTGCGCTGCATTTTTCCTACCACTACTTCCAGTTGGGTATCGCCCAGACCGGAAAGCACCATCTCACCGGTATCCAGTTCGCGTTGAACACTAATGGTTGGGTCTTCTTCAGCGATTTTGTTCAGGGAAGAACCTAATTTGTCCAGGTCTGTCTTACTCCTGGGTGTTACCGCACCGCGATAGATGGGGCGCGGGAAA
>DAOUAU010000370.1:0-7137 GCA_034433195.1 Dehalococcoidales bacterium | reverse complement strand
TCAGCCCTATTGAGGTCAAGTGAGCCGACGGCTGTCACCGGTACTTTCAGCTCCTTCTTGAATAAGGCCGCAAAATCCACGTTGAGACCGCGGGGCAAATAAGTAGGCTGAATGATGCGGGGGATGGCCTCCTGGCTAAAGAGCATCCCGGCGGAAACATGCAGCAAATCAATTTTGTCCTGGATCAACCGGGCAAACTCTATCTGATCTTCGATCTTCAGCCCACCCGGCACGAACTCATCGGCACTGATGCGGTACTCGATGACCATCCGGCCGCCCACTTTTTTTCTGATGGCCTCAAGGATTTCGATAGCCAGCCTGGCCCGGTTTTCACCAGAGCCGCCGTAGGCATCAGTGCGGCGGTTAACCACGGATGAGGTGAACTGGCTGATCAACTGCCCGTGGGCGCCGTGAATCAGCACGATATCCATTCCGGCGCACATACAGCGATAGGCCGCCGCCGCAAATTTTTGGCTGATACCCTTAACTTCTTCCAGTGACATCTGTGCGGGTGTGACGGCGGAGTGGTAGTTTAACTGGATGGAAGCTTTGGCTCCAAAACGGTGGATGGTTTCGGCAAATATGCTCAGCGGATTGATCACCTGATCCGAGGCCAGTGACAGAACAGCGGGAGCGGTGACACCGGCCGGCGGGGCAACCGAATTATCGCCCATGCTGACAGTGGCCGCACCACCCCGCGCGATTTGTCTGGCCCATTCGTAATGCTCCCGTGTGACGGGCAGGTTGGAGCCAAAAAGAGGACCGATCGGGGCCATCTGGATACGGTTCTTGAACACTGTATTGCCGATTTTCAAAGGTTCAAAAATATGATCAAAATTGCCCAACGGATTGACCTCCTGACTAAACGGAGTGGCCAACTCTCCCGGGACCGGTTCTCCAGTTTAGGGTGATCATTGCTGCCGCGCTCTTAAGCAGAGCGGCACCCCCACACTATTTCAGTTTATCAGGTCAATTATAGCATAATGACCCTTTTCAGGGTTCAGTTTTCAATGGCTTATCAATGGCCCGCCGGTTTGCCGGCTTTTTGGAGATAAAACCCAAAAACATAAAAACATCCAGGATGTAGTCCGCTCTCCCCTGTTGTCAATTCCCAGGCATCTCCCGGACAATCGTTAAACCAACTTTGACGCCAATCATCTATTACGAGTATAATAGAGGCCATTTACATTTAAGTGCTCACCGTCATGATTCTCACATGGGCTTTCTAAGCGCAATCTATTCTCAAATCAATTCAAAAAGGAGCAGGCGAATGGGAGATGCTGACATCCGGATCAAGAAGTCTATCTGCACGTTTTGTGCCGGCAATTGTGGTGTGCTGGTGCATGTCAGGGGCCAGGAAATAGTTAAAATAGAGGGCAACAAAGAGCACGCCCTCAGCCGGGGGTTCATTTGTGAAAGAACTCGTTATGCCAACGCATGGCTGCACCATCCGGACCAGCTCAAATATCCACTTAAAAGAGCAGGTCAAAGAGGTCAGAACCAGTGGCAGCGCATCAGCTGGGAACAGGCCATGGATGAAATCGCCGGCAAATTAGCCGAGCTGAAAAGGCAATACGGCCCGGAAACCCTGGCGGTGACGGAAGGAACGGTGCGCGGGGCTCTTTTCTGGATGCGGTCACGCTTCTGCAATTTGTTCGGAAACCCCCACAACGCCTTTCACCCGGGAGTGACCTGCGCCTTAAACCGCTATTCTATCGGTCAGGCCATTGCCGGATGGCGGGTCTGTGACAAAGCCATGACGCCCAAGAAAACCTCTATCGAAAGGACCAATTGCCTGGTGGTTTGGGGCAACAGCCCTAACGAGTCTATACAACGGGCTTCGACCTGGATGCTGGAACGCCGCCGGGAGCGGCCGCTGAGCATCATCGTGATTGATCCCCGCGTCACCAAATTTGCGGAAATGGCTGATTTTCATCTGCGGCTGCGGCCGGGCACGGATGCCGCGTTAGCGCTGGGCTGGGCTAACGTAATTATCAATGAAAACCTCTACGATCATGATTTTGTTGAGAAATGGACGGTGGGTTTTAAGCAACTGGTGGAGCGCGTCAAAGAGTACTCTCCCAGCCGGGTGGCTGAAATTACCGGATTGCCGGAAAACCAGATCATCCAGTCAGCGCGCTTATATGCCTCAATCAAACCGGCCTGGATAATCGGCGGACTGGCACCGGACCAGATTGGCCGCAACGGCACACGCGTAGAACAGGCCTGCGCCATTTGTCAGGCTTTAACCGGCAACATCGATGTCCTGGGCGGCAGTATGATGCCCGGGATTGGGCCTTACAACGAAAAGGGGGCCTTTATACGCGATTCGGTGCTTGAATTGCGGGATCAACTGCCGGCGGAACAAAAAAAGAAACAACTGGGATCTGATAGGTACAAATTGATGACCTATCCGGGATTTGAACTGACCGCCGGGCCATATGAAAAGTTTTACGGGGTGCCGGCGCCCGCCATCCACCGTATGGGGGCCAGCGCACCCCTGCTGTGGCGCACTATTCTGTCACGCCGGCCCTACCCCATCACCGCTATGATCAGTTGGGAAAGCAATCCGATGTTATGGGCGGCCAACACCAGGATCGTGCATCAGGCTATGGCCAGCCCGAATCTGGAGCTATACGTGGTGAATGAATATTTCATGACGCCCAGCGCTTTGATGGCGGATTACGTTCTGCCGGTCGCCAGCTGGCTGGAGAGAGACTATATTGATACCATTGAAGACTTTGCCGATTTTGCCATCGGAGGAGAAAAGGCCATTGAGCCTTTGTGGGAACGCAGAGAAGACTACTATTTCTGGCGCGAACTGGGGCGCCGTTTGGGTCAGCAGGAATATTGGAAGTGGGAAGATTCGCGGGAGATGATTGAGGAACGGGTCAAACCGATGGGTCTGACTTATGCCGATTTTATTAAAACCGGATGCCTGATGAACCCTCCGGTGGAAAAAAAGTATGAAAAATACGGTGGTTTTCCCACCCCTTCCGGCAAGTTTGAGTTGTCTTCTTCAATATTGGAACAATTGGGATATGATCCCCTGCCGTTTTACGAAGAACCGGCTGAGAGTCCGCTGAGTACGCCGGAAATCGTCAAAGACTATCCTTTTATTTTGAATACCGGCGGTCGCTTCATGCCGCAGCACCATTCGGAATTCAGGCAAACGGGCATCGGGATGCGCGAAAAACATCCTGACCCACTGGTGGAAATTAACACTCAGGACGCCCAAAAGCTGAATATTTCCGAAGGTGATTGGGTCTTCATCGAAACCCGGCGCGGGCGCATTAAACAGCGGGCCAGAGTCAGTGACCGCATTCCGCCAGGCATAGTGAATACCGAAGCCAGCTGGTGGTTCCCGGAGATGCCGGCTGAGGAGCCGTCTCTGCATGGTGTGTGGGAATCCAATGCCAATGTACTGTGTCCGGATGACCCGGATTCTCTCGATCCTCTGACGGGCGGCTGGCAGAGCCGGGCACTGTTATGTAAAATCTACAAGGATTTTCCTTAAGGGAGAGTCCTTGCGGAATGAGCTGTTGACAACTCTCAAATCCGGGGGGTAAAGTGGTTTGGATAGCGCCAGTTTGAGTGGAGTATTGGCATGCATTGTCGGAATTGCGGCAAAGAACAGACACCTGAGATTGAACAATGTCCTGCCTGCGGGAAAAATCCCAGGATCGGCCAGGCTTTCTGCCAGGTTTGCGGCTTCACCGTTAACCCGGCGCTGGAATTATGTTCAAAATGCGGATCCAAACTGTTTATCTCAGCGCAATCCGCCGTCCGCGTCAATAAGAAGCCCGTGGACCTGACTGCGCTAGCCCGTTCGGCCGAGCGGGAATCCCGAAACTTCAAACCCTCAATCACTCCGGCAGCAGGCGCTGACCAGACTCCCACCGGGTCAAAGCCGGCGGGAACAACAACCCTGCCTGACAACCCGGTTTCACAGAAATCCCGGACGTATGTCAGTGTTTTAGCCATCTGCCCGGGCTGGCTGGGAATAGCCGGCCTGCACCGCCTTTATCTGGGGAAATATATCAGCGGAATCATCATGCTGTTGACGGTGGGTGGTCTGTTAATCTGGTCTTTGATCGATTTTATCTCCGCGGTGTCCGGCAGAATGAAGGACAAAGAAGGCAAATTGATTCTGAAATGGTAGTTCGTTGCTCCCGCCGGTACGCTAGAAATGGTCTTCTGTTTGGATTATAATGGGTTAGTTACTCTCCTTCTTCGAGGTCAGCTTTGAATATCACTGAACTTAATTCACAAATCATTGCCGAAATAAACTCAAAAGCCGATGAAATAGTGGCGTTGAGCCGCCAAATTCATGACAACCCCGAGATTGGCTTTAAAGAAACCAAAGCCTCAAACTGGATAACGGAGTACCTTGAGAAACAGGGCTTTTCAGTAGAAAAAAGCCTTTGCCAGCTAACCACTGCTTTCCGGGCCAGTTTCGGTCAGGGCGGGCCCGTCATTGCTTTCCTGGCCGAATATGATGCGCTGCCGGAAATAGGCCATGCTTGCGGCCATAATTTGATCGCGGCGGCGGCCATCGGCGCGGCGCTGGGTGCCAAATTAGCCGCTGCCAAACTGGGCGGCACGATACAGCTGATCGGCACTCCCGCGGAAGAAATATATGCCGGGAAAGCCCTTCTGGCCCAGCGCGGAGCTTTCAGTAATCTGGATGCAGCTATGATGGTGCACCCTGGCAGTCAGGATTTGGCGGTAATTGGGGCTTTAGCCTGTCAGACACTGGAGATTGAGTTTTTTGGCGTGGCCGCCCATGCGGCCGGTGAACCGCATGCCGGGATCAACGCGCTGGCGGCGATGATTTTATCCTTCAATGGCATTGATGCTTTGCGGCAGCATCTGCCTCCCGGAGCCATGGTTCACGGCATTATTACGGATGGCGGAGCAGTCGCCAATGTAGTTCCCGCTCACAGCGCCGGCAATTTTATTGTGCGGGCGGCTGAACTGAAAACCCTGGCAGAGATCAAACAAAAAGTCCTGAATTGCTTTATCGGGGCGGCCGCCGCTAGCGGGGCCAGATTGGAGCACAGGTGGGATAACCACTATTATGCTCCAGTTTTAAATAACCTGACCTTATGTAAATTGTATGTGCGCAATATACGCCGGCTGGGGCGGAAAATCCGCCTGGAAGATCCGCATGAGGGTTTCGGCAGTACGGACTTTGGCAATGTCAGCCAGTTAGTACCGGGAATGCATGCTCAGGTAGGCATCGCTGATAAAAGCATAGCTATTCACTCGCCTCAATTTGCCTCAGCGGCCATCTCTCAAAATGGTCTGAAATCAGCGCTGCAGGCCGCTCAGGGGCTGGCTATGACCGCGGCGGACCTGTTGGCTTCTCCGGCGCTGGTTGACAAAGTCAAATCGGAATTTCTTAAACAGGGCTAGAGTCTTATCTTGTATAATGGAAAGGGTATGATAATCGCTGCAGCGATGAAGAAGGTTAATATCAGAATATGATAATTGCTCTTGATGTGGCCGGGGGAGATTACGCCCCTAATGAAATAATCAAAGGAGCCATCCAGGCATCCGAAGAATATGATGTGGAAATTGCCCTGGTAGGCAAAAAGTCCCTGATTCATGTTACGGCTGCCCGTAATCTGAAAAACCACGATATCACGATTGTTGAAGCCGATCAAATCATCGAAAGTGATGAATCGCCCATGCGGGCGGTCATCAGCAAACCCAATTCTTCGATCGTAGTCGGCATTAACCTATTAAAAGAAGGCAAGGCACAGGCTTTTGTTTCAGCCGGCAATACCGGAGCTTTATTCGGAGCGGCTTTCCTTAAACTGGGGCTGGTTGAAGGCGTTGAACGTCCGGCAATATGTGCCATCCTGGATATTACGGGGGGAACACCGGTTTTATTGTTGGATGCCGGCGCTAATGCGGACTGTAAACCCCATTACCTGCTGCAATTCGCTGAGATGGGAAATGCTTTTGCAAAAAAAGCGATCGGCATCGCCGAACCGCGCGTCGGTTTGCTGAGCAACGGGACAGAAGCCCTCAAAGGCAACAAGCTGGTAGTGGAAGCTCATGAGATGCTGGCAGCTGCCAAAGCCAATTTCAATTTCATTGGTAATATCGAAGCCAATGATTTGCCCAAAGGCAAAGTTGATGTGGTGGTGACAGATGGCTTTACCGGAAACATAGTTTTAAAAACATTGGAAGGCCTGGGAGAGGCTGTTCAGAATTTCAAAAAACTGTGGGGTGATGTCTCACGGGCATCCCACATCCACGGCAGCGCTTTGCTGCGCAGCGTTGAGATTGATACCTGGGCCCGGAAACTGGATTTCAGAGAGTACGGGGGGGCTTGTTTGTTAGGCGTGAGCGGCAATGTTGTCAAAGCCCATGGGCGCAGCCGGGCCGCCGCCATAAAAAATGCCATTAATCTGGCCAAACAAACTGCTGAAGGAAATATTTACGCCACAATAAAAAAGGAGAACCACAATGGGTAAAACTGTAGCCGTCACCGATCAAACTTTCAATGACGTAGTATTAACCGCCGATCATCCGGTATTGGTGGATTTTTGGGCCACCTGGTGTAAACCCTGTCTGATGGTCGCCCCGATTCTGGAGGAATTAACGGCGGAATATGAAGGCAAACTGACCATAGCTAAACTGGATGTGGATCAGAATCAGCAGACCGCCCAAAAATATCGCGTTATGTCTATCCCCACCATGATTGTTTTTAAAGAGGGCAAGCCGGTCAAGAATATCGTCGGATTCAAACCCAAGGCGGTCCTCAAGCAAGAACTGGATGCGGCGCTGGCCTGAAACACCCAATATTTTTCAGGAGATCCAAATCCCGAACAAATTCAAATGAGCTATACCCACGATCCAAAAAATCAGAGTGTCTGATTTTTGAAATCTGGATATTTTCGGGATACCGGATCTGGTGTTCGGTTTTCAGATTCAATCAGGAGGTTTTAATGTCCACCAATTATGAACTGATTATCCTGGGCGGCGGTCCGGCCGGCTTATCCGCCGGGCTGTATGCTGCCCGTAACAAGACTGAGACCTTGATGATAGAAAAATCGATGATCGGAGGTTTGGCGGTTTATGCCGAACTGATTGAAAACTATCCCGGTTTTCCGGATGGCGTGG
>DAOUAU010000369.1:0-1826 GCA_034433195.1 Dehalococcoidales bacterium | reverse complement strand
CTGCCGAATGGCAAGATGCATGGTCTGGGATTTACCTGGACCCATGAGTGGGACGATTCGGGCGGATCCGGTGAGATAGCCATGTATGTAGAACGCAATGATGGAACCATCAGCATATTAGGATGCCGGGCGGATGTTGGAACCAACGCTGAAACTGCCTACTGCCAGATTGCTGCTGACGAACTGGGTATGCGTTTGGAAGATGTGCATTTCAGGTCCCAGATTGATGCCGGTTTCTTTACCATGACTCCGGACACATCCACCAACCTGGTAATTAACAGTTTTACCACCCGCCATGCGGCCAGAGCTTTAAAAAAGAATATCCTCGAAGTGGCTACCAGTCCACGCGGTTTAACCCAGTTGACCAAATTCCCGGCGGCTTTCCCCGGTTTAAAACCTGAAGACCTGGATATCAAAGATGGTGTGATATTTGAAAAGGCCAATCCTGTCAATAGTATGACCATGGCCGAGTTGGTGGGTCCCAGCGGTGCACAAGGACCACTTAACTCCGTGGTGGGTGAACCGGTTTTGGCAATGAAAGACGGTATCAATTATCCTCTGCGGCATACACCGCCTATTTTCGAATATGCCTGGCAACCGCAGAGAGGAACGTTTGTAGTGGGTACTCGCTTGCGTTTTTGCCGTCAAGCCCATTTTATGGAAGTGGAAGTTGACACCGAAACCGGCGAAATAGACATCGTTAAAATAGTCACCGTGAATGATGTGGGCAAAGTGGTGAACTGGGACGGCGCCGAGGGTCAACAGTATGGGGGAGCATACATGGGAGTGGGCAGGGGGCGCACGGAAGAGGTTGTTTATGATCCCGGCAGCGGGGTGATGCTGAACGGCAATTTGCTTAACTATAAAATTCCTACCATGTTGGATGTCGGTCCGGTTGATACTATTCTGGTTGAAACCGGAATGGGTTACGGCCCGAACGGTATGATAGGAATCGGTGAAGATGTAGCCACCGTGGTTCCGGCCTTGATTGCTCCGGCGGTACACAATGCCATCGGCAGATGGCCTCAGCGGTTTCCGTTAACACCGGATGTGGTATTGAGAACTCTGGGGAAAATATAAACCGTCAACGGAATTACAAATTCTCCTGTGCGCGGGAATGGAGTTAGCAGTTAATGAAACGATTCAAACACATCAATTGTAAATCATTAGAAGAAGCGGTGGCGGTACTAAAAGCCCACTATGGGAACGCCAAAGTGGTAGCCGGCGGAACTGACTTGATCGGTCAGTTAAAGGATAATATTTTAACCAACTATCCGAATGTAATAGTAAATATCAAATCTGTGCCAGGACTGGATTTCATTCGAGAATCCGGCCAAAATGTGGTTATCGGGGCTTTGACCCGGTTGGAAGATATTGCTAATAGTCCAATTGTAAAAGAAAAGTTAGCCATATTGGCCCTGGCGGCCGGTGGTACGGCCTCTCCACATATCCGGGACATGGGTACTCTGGCCGGCAATATCAGCCAGACGAACCGTTGCTGGTATTACTGGGTGCCGGAAAACCGCTTCAATTGTATGCGCAAAGGCGGCCATCACTGTTATGCCCTGACCGGAGATGGGAGATACCATTCCATCTTTGGCGGCGTCAGGGTGAATATGACACCATGCGCTCAGAGTTGCCCCAATAACGTTGAAATTCCGGACTACATGAGTAAGATCAGGGAAGGTGATCTCGCTGCGGCGGTAAAAGTATTAATGCGGAGCAATCCGCTGCCGGCCGTTACCGGCAGGGTTTGTCCGCATTTTTGTGAGAGTGAATGCCACCGTCGTGATACTGACGAAGCTGTCTCCATCCGCGGTGTAGAA
>DAOUAU010000368.1:0-8912 GCA_034433195.1 Dehalococcoidales bacterium | reverse complement strand
TGACGCTCTGCAAATATGGAATAATCTGGTCCGAGGTGCCGTGCTGGATATAAAACGGCGGGCAAACAGGACTGATATAGGTCTGCGGACTGGCCGCCCGGTATTTATCCGGAACACCGGAGAGGGTGCCGCCCATCATCAAATATTCGCCGGATGTTTCAGTAACGGGAACCGGGTTTTGTCCCAACTCAAGGCGCTGCGAATCCAGGGTGAAGAAATCCATCGGGCCGTACCATGAGACTACGGCATTCACCCGGCTGGACCGGCTCGCATGGCCGGTGGAAAAATCTTCCAACTCTGGAATGTTTTCGGAGACGCCCAGTAAAGCCGCCAGGGTGCTGCCGGCAGAAATGCCCCAAGCGCTGATTTTATCCAAATCGAAATTGTATTTGGCGGCATTGGCCCTGACCCACCTGACCGCCGATTTGGCATCATATATCTGGGCCGGAAAACGGGCCTCACCTGCCAGCCGGTAGTCCACACTGACTGCGGCATACCCTCTGGTTAACATGGGAGCAACCAGCGGTTCTATCATTTCTTTATCACCCATCGTAAAGCCGCCGGGGTGAAAATAAATGATAACCGGCGATTTCGCTTCCATCCTGTCAGGTAAATAAATATTCAGCTTTTGGGTTGTGGATTGAAAGGCATACGGAACATCACGAATGATTTTAGTCATGAATCACTCCTCAACTAGCTTGACTAATTATATACAATTGGCGGGTTGTTTGTTAATTTTAATGGGTGTTCCTGTTGGCGTCAGTTTGAATAATCACGGATGAGGTTGAGAAATACCGTGAGAACCTTATCTGACTACCGAGAGGTTCTGAATGTTGATGCTGGAATAATTGACAGTCGAATCAAAATTGGGGATTTCGCTTCTGGCGATATATCTTCCCCTCAAAATGCATACTTTTAACATAAAATGGAAAGTAGAGGAGGCGAGATCAATGTGTAAAAAAATGATTGCGCTGTTCAGACCACAGTCTGTCCCCGCGGAATTACCATACCCGGAAGAGCCTGTTGATGATTCCTTAACAACGTTAAACACGAACGCGGATGAAATCCTGCAGCGCTGGCTGACGCAACGCGGCGTACCTTCAGAACACTGGGCTTTCTGGAAATTAAAAATAGACATTAGATTATATGACAAATGGCCGCCGGAAATGCTAAACAGGGGGATATTGACAGATACACCGGCCGGGACATGGACCGAAAACAATGTGAGAGTGCTGGCATCTTTAACCAGGTGGTTCAATGTGGGGGTGATCGCCCATGAACAGGCCCACAACAGTTATGCACTGCTTTCCAAATACGGCCGGCTCAAATTCGCAGTAGTGTATAACATCTTGAGGCACTTCAACCCTTTAATCAAACTGCTGTATTCCATGAATACCTACGGTTTGAGCAGTAATGTTGAAGGGCACGCCGAAATATACCGGTACATCGGAGAAAAAATGCCGGCCTGTTTGAAACAATCTTATCCGAAGCTATTTTAAGAGACGGTTAAGATAATGACCTCGATCATGAGCGGTTCGCCGGTATTGAATACCATGATAATGGGTGATGATACGCGCTCCCGAAATTATGTGCGATAGTTCCGGTGGCCAGGACAACAAAAAGGAAAGAAACCAGTGGAGAGCAAGCGGTTGTTGGAAATTACAAGCACAGGCTGTCCGTTTTTCAACACCGTATCGGTGATCAGCTAGCTTTTTGATCTACCGGAATCTGTTGGTAGTGAATTGACCAGCCGCCAGGCAATCACCTGACACAAGACGATGATAGCTTCGGTGGTAAGGTAATCATGAATGGTCTTATCAAACAAGATGTTGGCGTTGGGAGGAAATTCTTCATCTCCTTTCCAGATTACCAGGGAGATTGGAACCCGGTCAAAAGCCGGGATAGTTACCGAAAAATCACCATAACCGGCTTTAATTCCTCCCAATTCACGTGCCGCCACGAGCAAGCGTTCCGGGTTGTTGCCAAAATAATCGATCAAAGGTTTAATGGCTCTTTTGGAAAACGTGGGATGATAGCTGGATACTTCAACTGATTCTTGAAAAGTGATCGGTATACCGGATAAAGGTGTGCCTTGAGCGGAATTCAGGTAATCAAGAATCAATATTTTATCTCTGATACCCACCGGCTCCCGGCTTTCGACCATGGAAATGTCGATCTCCGGCCAGGAGACCTGGTAATGGCGGCCCAGATATTTCACCTGAACGCAGCGGCCAGAGCCCGATGTGATACAAACGGATGCGCTCTTTTGGCATTGCTCTTCCAATTTCTGCAGGCTGCCCAGCTTTTCTGCGGCCAACTGCAGCGCCAGATTGTAGGTGATATCATAATTCTTTTGTTCCGGCAAAGTTACCGCAAAATGCGCTGTTTTTTTATCCATCTGTTACTCTCGCTTAACCACAATTCGTGCTATTAACGCCGGAATCTAGATATCCAGCCATGAGTGAGAATACAGCGATTCACCGGTTAATACTCTGACCGTTTTGGCATATTTGGCTTCTTCCTGATTCAAAGATGAGATATCCGGTTTTTCACCATCCATCATGTTGTGTACCAGCTGCATGATGCTGCTCTTGCGCCCTCTGGCAATTTCAATCAATTCCTGGTCAAAAGCATCCACGATGGCGGCATACAAGCCGTATTTCATCAGCATCATCAAATAAGTGCGGTTTAACCAGGGTCTCAACTCATTGGGCGCGCCGTTGGAGACATTGGAGAGCCCCACTATTGATTTGCAGCCAGGAGCAATATCCTGGAGCATGCTCAAAAACTCAAAACTGGCCTTGAGCTGGTTGATTTCTCCGCAGACCGGCGTAGCAATCGGATCTATCCAGATTTTTTCATTTAGTATCCCTTGCTCATTGGCTTTATAAACCAGATCAACTGCCAGCAGGCATCTTTCATTGGCATCTCTGGGCATACCTTCCTGACCCCACAAAAGGCCTATCATTTCCGCATTGTAGCGATTCACCATGGGCAATTCTTGCTGAAGTCGATCCGGTTGGAGCGAGATAGAGTTTATCAGTGCCCGGTTCTGACAAACTCTGAGGCCGGCCTCCATGGCCACCGGATTGGTGGTATCCAGAGAAAGAGGTTTATCTGTTACCGCTTGAACGGTATTGACCACCCAACTCATAAAAACATCCCCGGCTTTACGCGCCGGCCCGATATTGATGTCTATATAATCAATATCCAATTTGTGCTGCGTTAGCGCCATTTCCTGTACAGGCGCTATCTGGCGCTCCCGCAGCGCCGGTCCTAAAGTACTTGACATGATATTCAGATTTTCACCGACGAGTATCATATTATTGCTCCTCAGGCGGGTTTCCAAATTTTTAAAAAGGCCGGAATATGCGCGGCTTCCCTGGGTCCAACATTAATCTTGATACCGGGCAGTTCTTCCTCCAAACCACCGCTTTCTGTGGCGGCATATCCCGGAATAATCAAATTGCGGTGTTTGACTTTATCGAAGATAGCGCTCTTCTTAACGAAAGTGGCGATGGTATCCGCGCTAAATTTGCCAGCGGCCCAGGCGGTCATGACCGAAAGCCCTTCGGTATCCTTAACCAGCAGATAGGCCGGCACTTTGCTGTTTTCTATCTCACCGGAGACGATAAAGTAGGTCAGTGAAAAATTGGAGGTTACCAGCACCGGTGAATTTTCATTGGGCCGGTTAATCTCATAGATGCCTTCTTTAGTGGCTAACGGTTTTTGTGGGTCGGTATAAATATTCAACCTTTCCACCAGCAAAGGGAACAAGCTGTGCCCCTCAAAATCGGACAAGACAATGATAGCTCCATATTTGGCGATAAACATCGAGGCCAGCAGAGCTTCCTTTATGGGATCGGAGGTCATTTCGCACGGGAAGACGATGGTTGGATAGCCCAGGGGACGGAATTTCCCCAAAGCTGATTTGCGGATAAAAATCTGCTGTTCGAAAGCCTGGCGAGTCTGGCGGGCGCCAGCATCAACGACAATATCCTTAATACCGGCTTTGTCCAATTTTTCGGTCAGGACGGCCACCTCTTCAAGCGTCTCACCTTTTACCGCCACCGGACAATTCACCTCTTTTACCAGGGCGGTCAATTGCTCAATATTATCTTTGGTGGCGGCATAGATCAAAGGTTTGCGCTCGGCACATACTTTCAAACCCGCGGCCAGGATTGCCGGGTCTGCGCACATCAAGATCAGACTGGCATCAGTTTTTCGTTTGATTTTTTCAACCAGAGCGGTAAAAACGGCGGACTGGCCGGATTCGCACTTGATGGCCACTGATTCAGGACGCAGCGTAAGCCCCACCCTTTCATAGGCAAGGGTATTCAGTTTATCCAAACGGCTGTCAACTTCGGGTTCGGTCATAGTATCTTTGATCAAGACCGCCAGACACGGCGGGTTTTCAAATCTTTTTTCATGACGGAACATCACAGTTTCGCCACCTATCCTGACTGCCCTGGCTCCGGTGCCGATAGTGACAGGACGGATTGGAGGAGCTGAGGCTTCGGATAGTTTGCTCTTGGCCTCCTCTGAGACGGTGGGGCAGGCTTTTAAATCGGCTTTGCCGACCGCTAATTGCATGGCAAATGCCAGACAGGTTGGTACCCCGCATTTCCCGCAGTTGGTTTTAGGCAGTAATTTATAGATTTCAATTCCGGTCAGCGGCATTTTGGTCTCCTTTCAAACGCTTAATCAATATCAACCAGTCCGGGCCATCGGTTCATTATCCGATGATGGGGGCCATTGTCAGCGCCGGATGCTGCTTCTCAGTCAGGAAAGGCAATATTTCATCTTCGGTAGTGCCCACTGTTTCATCAGCCATTCTGTCTAAAAGGTCCGGACAACCCATTTCGGCTGCCCGTTTTTCGATACGCTCCCGCAGTTCTTCTTTCAGAATTTTGGGCATCCAAACCATTCTGAGCAGTCCGCCGTCTCCAATCACGAATTTCCTCTGCGTGATATTGTATTTTCCATGGCCAACGAATCCGGGGGTGCTTAGACCACCGCCAATGGTACCGGCCAGAGTGGTAAATTTCATTCCGCAAGGGGTCATTCCGGTATAATCCCGGTTGACTGTCATAATACCGTTGCTAAGAGGTAAAACGGCCGCAATGGCTTCACAACAACCGCAGGTAGTCATGGGATCGTTTACTATGCTGTAGAAGTTGTAATGGTCAATCTTGCCGCGGGAAGCTTTTCTGACAAAATCGTTGACACCTTGCCATTGACCCAGTTTGGGGTCAATCACTTCACCTTTGGGTACCGGTTGGTTAGGCCCCGTTGGATTGATCTCGAACGAAGCTTTGCAGTCCATCCAGTTATAGGAACCGCAAAGTCCGGTTCTCTCAGGACTGATAACACAAACATGACTGGGGGCGAAGGACTGGCACAGCGTGCAGGAATAGTACACCTCTGCTCCTTCGTCATTCATACCCTCAATTCTTTGGTCCCTGATTCGATAGATTTCTCTGGCCAGGGCGATTTTGGCCTTGACATCAGCTTCGTTAGTATATATTTTGACCTGCAGCTTATCAAAGATACGGCCGAAATCCTGATGCAGTTTGGCGTGCAGAATGACGCCGATATGATGTAGACTAAAGCCTTTTTCTACTGCCTGTTTACTGATTCTGATCCAGGCAATATCTCTTTGACCGATGTGCATCAGGCCTTGCGCATAATTGATCAAATGATGGATCTGGCGCTCCAGAATGGGTTCGAAATCATCCTGCATATCACGTCCGGCCACTTCTACACAGATGGCCATGGGTAATCGTGAACCGGCTGGAATATCTTTCAACTCCGGTCCGATCACTTCCACTTTGCCGTCTTCAACTTCATGCATACGTTTAGTAGTAACCCATTCCATCATGGCAGTGCGTCCGCCTCCGCACTCAAGATAGATATCTTCACCGCGGACCCGCTCACCTTCAAAAGCTGCTCCGTAAGCCACAGGCACGTCAACCTGGGCCACATTGACCTTGAGACCTCTGACTTCAATCGCTTTGGCTACCAGTTTATCGTGTGAAATATTAGAAACCACGTGCTCGTAGGTGGTCAGACCGGTGGGCAGAATTTCAGGAATAGGTGTATCGGCAATGACGGGGAAGCCGAAGTTGATAGCCCCGGCGGCGGTAGCATACCATTCATCACTGACGAAGCCCATGGGCAGCGCAAAGGCGAAGATACGGTCTTTATTGTAAATCAATATTTTTCTGAAATCACCGGGCTGGATACCACCGAATGACAGAGCGGCACGGGTGGCAAAGCCCATGGCAAAAACGGTGGCAGAAACATCCGGACCGAAGGAGACCAGACGGGTCGGCCATCCAATCTGAACGCCGGCTGACTTTAGCTGTTCGGAGAACCGCTGGCCATTATATTCGGCGGACATAAAAACGTAGAGGTTCTTCTGCTGCAGTTCCTGGGCGATTTGTGCGGCGATTTCTTTGGTGGGCGCGGCCCCCAGAATAGCGGCAAAACCCGGGGCGGTGCCATCTACAAATTCCACTCCCCTTTTTCGCAGAATGATGTCATCCGCTGCGCCCAGCCAGATGTTGGAATCTGAAATATCTTCGGTTTTGGTATAGAAATCCGGCTGCTCCAGATAGCGGACAGCTTCAATCATTTCCTGGGCAAATAAAGTTGCCATGCCGGCGTCCAGAGCCGGGCCCAGGTAGGGCAGTGCATGCTCCGCTTTTATCAGAGGAGGAAGCAATAGTTTACATTTTTTGATAACCACTTCCATATCCCCCAGTGTTTCTACTTTGACACCCAGCATACCGTAAATCACCGGTAAATAATAAGCTGTATTCGGAAATCCAACTGGTTCTCCCGGCCGGTGGGAATCCATGGCTCTGCGCCAGGCTTTTTCGGCCTGACCAACAATTTTATGGGCACCCCGGATGGCTGCTGAAGCTATTATTTTTGACATCGCTACTTCTCCAACTCTCTTCTCATAGTCATATCGTAAAGCACTCTCTCCCTGGCTTTATCAATGCCCAGAGCTTTGCGTTTTTTATCTATATGCGCTATCATTTTGGCTGCCATCTTCAATGGGTCACTCTCAAAATCCCACATTCCACCGTAGAGGTTTTCGTGCTCTTTAAACAAATGCTCGGACAGTTCTCTTGAGCCGGTGGTTGGGAAGGTTACACCGAAAATGGTATAAACCCCGGAAGCGACAAAATATTGACCAATAGAAATGGCTTTCTCACTCATCAATTCCGGTGCTACACCAGCCGCCGGCAGATCGCTGATATCATCACCCAGACCACCTTCTTTGACCATGGCCGTAGCCGCGACCAGGATGCGCGCATTATCTACACAAGAACCCAAATGGAGAACAGGGGGAATTCCCACCGCCTCACAGACTGACGCCAGGCCTTCGCCGGCAAATCTGGAGGCCTCCGGTACCATTAAACCGGCCTTGGCTGATGCCATGGCGGCGCAGCCGGTTTGTAAGACCAGCACATCGTTTTTAATCAATTCCTTAACCAGAGTAACATGCACCTTGTCATGAGTGACCCGTGGATTGTTGCAGCCTACCACTCCGGCCACCCCCCGGATGCGGCCGTTAATGATATTCTCATTGAGAGGACGGAGAGAAGCCCGGAATAAACCGCCCAGCAGGTAGGTGATGGTTTCATGACTGAAACCGGCGATCATATCCGCCTTTTGTTGCGGAATACGCACATTCTTTCCCCGTTTGAGGAAATTATCAATGGCCGCCCGCATAATTCTTTTACCGGATTCAAGCGCGTCTTTCTCCTCAAAACGCATATAAGTTGAGCCTGTGATTCGCGCTCTGTCATCGGTGGTAATCAGTTTGGTATGATAACACCGCACTACATCGGCCAGACCCTGCATGATACACTGAACATCCACCACCATGGCCTCAACCGCGCCGGTGACAATAGCCAGTTCCTGCTGAAGGAAGTTACCGCTGATGGGTACACCGTGGCGCATCAAGATTTCATTGGCAGTGCAGCACATGCCCGCCAGATTTATGCCTTTTGCCCCTTTGCTGTTGGCGTAATTTATCAACTCAGGGTCCTGGGCTAACACGGCCAGAATTTCGGCCAGGGCCGGTTCATGTCCGTGAATAATGACATTGACCTGGTCCTCCTTTAATACTCCCAGATTAATCTGGCTGAGAACCGGAGAGGGAGTACCAAACATGATATCCTGAAGATCGGTAGCCAGCATGCTGCCGCCCCAACCGTCAGCCAGAGCAGCGCGGGTGCCCTGAAGCATCAAGCTGGAGTAGTCCTGATCTACGCCCATATGAGTGCGGTGCATCAATTCCACTATTTCGCGGTCTATACCCCGGGGAACTACTCCCAGTTTCCGCCATAGTTCCTGCCTCTTCAGGGGGGCTCTTTTAATGCACAGCAGCTCACCCTCCTGACGGCTAAAATCATGTTCAGCCAGCTCAGCAATCTCCAGGGCAATTTCTTCATTGGTACGGTTGCCGATCGGAATGCCGAATTCCAGAGCTAATTGAAGTAATTTTTGTTCATCTTTGATGGCATATCCGGGCGCCTGACCTTTTGCCGTCGCTTTAAAGAGTTCAACCACCCGCCGTCCGTGATCTCCGTGAGCTGCAGAACCGGCAGCAATCATACGTACAAAGTTGCGGGCGCTGATAGTTTCAGCGGTAGCGCCACAGACTCCGGTGCGGTTCTTTTTTTCCTGTAAAGTCTCTTCTTTGCCTTTGGCTAAGGGTACCCGGCAAGGTCCCATGGCGCACATCTTGCAACAACTTCCTTCGGCGCCGATAGGGCAGGCTCTGGTTGTTTCGGCCCTGTCAAAGGCCGTTCTGCAACCATCCGCTTGAGCCTTTTCAATCATCTCAAGGGTCGCGGGATCGATACTTTTAAACTCTTTTTCCACCATCTAAA
>DAOUAU010000367.1:0-11798 GCA_034433195.1 Dehalococcoidales bacterium | reverse complement strand
TCAGCCTGTTACCGATAAAAAACGCTCTGGGAAAATCGCTATTATCGGTTCCGGTCCAGCCGGTTTAACGGCGGCCTGGGAGTTGTCACGGCGTGGTTATTCTCCCACGGTTTTTGAAGCCAATCAAACAGCCGGAGGAATGCTGGCCACCGGAATTCCGGAATTCCGTCTGCCGGCTGAGGTACGCCAAAAAGAGATAGCGGCTATCCAGAAGCTGGGCGTTAAAATTAAAACCGGAGTACATTTCGGGAAAGATGTTGATCTTGATGCTTTGAAACGAGCCGGGTATCTGGCGGTTTTTTTGGCCATCGGAGCCCACAGCAATAATCATCTGAACATTCCGGGTGAAAATTTAAAGGGTGTGGTGGATTGTATTTCGTGGCTGAAAGATTTTAATACTCATCAGAGCGGTCAGATTGATGAAAAAGTGGTTGTCATCGGGGGAGGCAACAGCGCGGTAGATGCTGCACGCAGCGCCAAACGATTAAGCAAGCAAGAAGTACGCATTTTGTGTTTGACTGAAGAAATGACTGCGGTACGAGAAGATGTGGAAGAAGCGGGAAAAGAGGGCATACCCATCGATTATAACAATTCCGGGCTGGAGATTCTGGGCGAAAATGGACGGGTAACCGGTGTCCGTTGCATTAAGGTGCGCAATGTTAAATTTGACGCCGAGGGCAAAATCAGTCTGGAGCAAATACCGGGTTCGGAATTTGTGGTGCCGGCGGATAGAGTAATCATCGCTATCGGACAAAGGCCTGATTCAGCGGGTTTGAAAATACCAGGCTTGAATACGGCCGGCAATTCAACAATTATAGTAAATCCATTGACTCTGGAGACCGCTCTGCCGGGAGTTTTTGCGGGCGGAGACGCTGTGACAGGGTCAAAAGACATAGTGAGCGCGATGGCAGCCGGATTACGGTCAGCGGAATCGATTGACCGCTATATTCGAGGGGTCTCCTTGTCTGAAGGAAGATCATTGGAACCGCTGACGGTGGTTAAAGTTGATGTCACCCAAAAAACCGCAGCCAAATATCATAGAGTGAAAATGCCGGCATTGGCGACCAATAAACGGAAGGTGGGGCATAGCGAGACCAATCTTGGATTGAGCGCAGATATGGCGGAAAAAGAGAGCTTACGCTGTTTGGATTGCGCCGGTTGTTGCGAGTGTCTGGAGTGTGAGCGGGTCTGCGAAGTCAAAGCGGTTAATCATCATGACTGCCGGTCGGAAGGACAGATACAGTGCTCTGCGCTGATCAGTCTATTGAATATGGAAGAGAAATTGCTGATTCCCGGTTTGGCAAAATCAAAGATTACTGATGCTGTTGTCAAAGAAAATTATAGAACTGATCTGTCCAGAATTACAGCCATGGCTTTAAAGGCCGCGGTGGATTCGAGATCGATCCCGGTTGAAAGGTGGAAGGATACAACGGAGCATCAACGTACCCTTTTGGCACAAAGCCAAGGCCGGGTAGCGGTGTTTTTATGCAGATGCGGAGACAGCGTCAGTTCCTTGCTGGATTTTATCCAGTTGGAGAAAAATGCGGTCAGTCTGCCGGGCGTTATCGGCGTCCACCAAATCAGGCAATCCTGTACCGCTGAGGGAGCTTCTCAAATTAAAGAAATTATGCAGAATGAAGCCGCAAACAGCGCGGTTTTGGCGGCTTGCCGCTGCTGTAATTGGGATCAGGTTTGCTATAGTTGCAGCGATCGCAGAGCAATGACCCAGGAGAATCTGAAGAATTGTTTAACGGCCGATATGCGGATGGAATATGTCAATATCCGTGAAATGGCGGCCTGGTTATACCGCGATGATCCCTGCGGCGCAACACGGAACGCGGCCGCAATTATCGCTGCCGGGGTGAAACGGGCTGGCGGCAGACAGATAAACGGTTTTGATAAGATGGCAGTGATTGCTCATGAATTGATTATTAGCAGCAGCCTGGCCGGTTGGAGCGCCGCGGTAAAATTAGCCCAACAAGGTTATGGAGTAACTCTTCTGACAGAGTTGGACCTCCAGAAACTGAAGACGAACTCCAGAGAATATCAAACCTCAGCCGCTGATTTGTTAAAAGAATTGCATAGCTCCGGAGTTGATATGCTGCCATGGCCGGACGAATTGCTGTTGAACGGATCGCCGGGGCGCTATGAAGCGCAGATAAAAATTAATCAGACAGTTAAAACAGTTGCAGCCGGAGGGGTTATTCTGGATATCGCTGAAATGCCATCTGATGAATTGCGCTGGTTGGTGGGAAGCAACGTGTTGTACAGAGTAATGAAACGCCAGAATTCCGGTTTTCAGGGTCCGGCTGGCGTTGATCGCCGGGTGCATCAGTACTCCATCCGGGAGACGGCCGGAATGGTTTTTTTAACGCAGGCCCATTCTGACCAATTCGAGGAGCAGATCATTGCCGGAGAAGCTGCTGCTGCGCAAGCGTTAATATATTTATATCAGGAAGCGCTTAAACCCAGAAGGAGCGCGGTAACGATTAACCGGCCATTGTGCCGCGGCTGCGGAGATTGTACGAAGGTCTGTGCATTAATCGAATTAAAACCCGTTTCAGAGGGTCTGTGTTATGCCGAAGTGGATCCGGCCCTGTGTTTAGGGTGCGGAGCCTGCATCGGGGCGTGTCCGACTGGCGCCATTCAACAAACAGCCCAAACCGAAGAGGGAATCGAAGCTTCGCTGGAAGCCATTTTTAACGAGAGTAATGGGTTATGAACAGTTCAGACAGAGTAGTGGCTTTCGTATGCAACTGGGATGGTTACCTGGGTTTGGAGACAGCCGCTCAAAAGGGACTTACCATTCCCTCATCTGTTAATATTGTCCGGGTCAGTTGTCTGACCAGACTACACCCCGGATTATTGCTGAAGGCTTTTGAACTGGGCGCCGGCGGGGTAATCTTGATCGGATGTTCTGACCATGATTGCCATTATGGTAACGAAAAAAGCCTGTTGGATTTCAATGTCAGCAAAGTACAGTCTATCATGTCCCTGTTGGGCTTAAAGAAAGAGCAGTTGAGCCTGTACCGTATCGGCCAGCCGGGCGATGCCGGACTGGTTGGGACTTTAATAGAATTTAACCGGCAAATCCGCCGTTGGACAAAATCATAATATAAATTAAATCTGAATATAAGGGAAAGATGAAATCAAATCAATTCAATGATCAAATCAAAGATACTAAAATCCGGTTATGCCTGGACTGTGGTAAATGTACTACGTTTTGTCCGGTAGCCGGCTATGATCCTGAATTTAATCCGCGATTGATGATTCAAAAGACGTTGAATAGCAATACGCTCAATTCACTGGATGAGCAGATATGGTCTTGTTTGGGCTGTCAAATCTGTCAGCAGTATTGCAATTATAATGTTAAATTTCCGGAATTCATGACCGACGTTCGGGCTGAAGCAGTTAAACAGGGTGTCCGGGTACAATGCAGCCATGGCGGAGTATTGCAATCCACCATGCATATGATGGCAGCCGGCAAAACCGCGCAAAAACGGTTGGACTGGCTGCCCGTAGATATTGAATTAACACCGAATTCGGATACTCTCTTTTTTGTGGGCTGCGCGCCTTATTTTGATATTATATTTCAGGATTTGGGCGTCAGAACCCTGGATGGGGTAATCGGTGCCCTCAGATTGTTAAACCGGGCCGGAATCGCTTTCGATTTGTTAAAAAATGAACGCTGCTGTGGACGAGATTTGTTATCACAGGGTGATCGTGATGGGTTTTTGAAATTAGCCGGAGCCAACCTGGCTGAATTTACGGAAAGGCGTGTCAAGCGTCTGATTACCTATTGTCCGGAATGTTATGTCTGTTTGAAAAAGGAATATCCCACAGCTATGGGACAGCAAGGGATTGAAGTGGTCAATCTGGTTGAACTGCTGGCTATTCCAGGCAAAGCGAATAAAAAGCTGCCAACCGGATCGAGTAAAACAGTGACATACCATGATCCTTGCACGCTGGGCCGTGGTTCTGGATTATACCAGCAGCCGCGCCAGTTGCTCGAGAGTGTACCTGGGCTGGCATTGGTTGAGATGGAAACTAACCGGGAAAGGGCGCTTTGCTGCGGAGCCAGTCCGTGGGCTGCCTGCAACTCAGTCAACCGCCAGATTCAGGGTGAAAGACTGGCTCAAGCTGAGGCTACCGGGGCGGCTGTGCTGGTGACTGCCTGCCCTAAATGTCAGATCCATTTCAAATGTGCCCAGAAGAGCCAGGATTGTCAGGTTTCTCAGATCGAAGTGAAAGATCTGGCCGCTTTATTAACTATAATGAATAACCAATAAATAAAAATTTGCTCCAGTTCTTCCTATCCAGGAGGGTTGACATGGTTGATGAGGAAATCAGAATCGGGGTCTTTGTGTGTGACTGCGGGCTGAACATTGCTGGTTCGCTGGATACTGAAGAAGTCAGGAAATATGCCGAGAGTCTGCCGGATGTGGTGGTTTCAGTCAGAAACCGCTATACCTGCTCCGAACCCGGCCAGCAGGAAGTCAAAAAGACTATCATTGAAAATAAAATCAACCGGGTTGTGGTTGCCTCATGTACCCCCCGTTTGCATGAATCCACTTTTCGCACCTGTATCTCTGAAGCCGGTTTGAACCCATATTTATTGGAAATGGGCAGTATTCGTGAACACTGCAGTTGGGTTCACCTGCATGATCGTGAAGCGGCCACCAAAAAGGCCAAAGATATTGTTAAAATATCCACTGCCCGGGCCAGACTTCTCCAGGCTCAGAATGAAATTGAGATTCCAGTTACGGATGCTGCTCTGGTCATTGGCGGTGGGGTGGCGGGTATTCAATCGGCTCTGGACCTGGCGGATGCCGGTCATCAGGTTTATCTGGTTGAAGAGCAGGCTTCTATCGGCGGAGTGATGGCAACGCTGGATAAGACCTTTCCAACTATGGATTGCTCTATTTGCGTTTTGGGGCCAAAAATGATGGATGTTGGACGTCATCCGCGGATTAAATTGCTGGCTTACAGCACCATTGAACAAGTTTCCGGTTATATCGGTAACTTTAAAGTAAAAATACGCCGCAAAGCGCGCTATGTGCATGAGAAAGACTGTACCGCTTGCGGCAAATGCGCTGAGGTTTGCCCGGTGACCTTGCCGGATGAATTTCAGCAAGGATTTTCCACCCGCAAAGGCATTCATATTCCGTTTCCTCAAGCTGTGCCTTCGGCTTTTTTGATCGATATGCAGCACTGTCTGGGGAACAACCCGATTGCCTGTGTGAAGTGTGTGGAAGCCTGTGATAAAAAATGTATTGACCTGAATGCCAAGGACAGTTTTGAAGAATTGCGAGTGGGCAGCATTATTGTGGCCACCGGTATGGCAGTCTATGACCCCACACAATTGACCGAATACGGGTACGCCAGGTTTGAAAATGTGATCACCACCATGGAATTTGAGCGTTTAATATGCGGCGGAGGTCCTACCGACGGCCGTCTGGTCAGGCCTTCTGATCGTATCACTCCTAAACGCATTGGATTTATCCAGTGCATTGGTTCACGCACAGATAACCGGGGCAAACCCTATTGTTCCAATGTTTGCTGCATGAATACGATTAAGGACAGCCTTTTGATTTTGGAGCATTATCCGGACACCGAGATTTACGTTTTTTATATGGATATCCGGGCCTTTGGCAAAGGCTTTGAAGACCTGCTGCGCCGCTCCAAAGAAGGAGGTGTGCGTTATATCCGGGGTTTTCCAGGCGAGATTAAAGAAGACCCGTTGACCCGGAACCTGGTAATCAAAGTGGAAAATACCACCTCTTCCAGGGTTGAGGAATATCCGCTGGACATGATTGTGCTATCGGTAGGTTTGGAACCTAAAACAGATTTAAAACAACTGGCCACCGTTCTTAATCTGTCACAGACCGCTGACGGTTTTTTGATGGAGTCCCATCCCAAGCTTAAGCCGGTGGATGCGCCTACTCCCGGAATCTTCTTTGCCGGAACGGTGGAGTCGCCCAAGGATATCAAAGACAGCGTTACCCAGGCCGGAGCGGCAGCCGCCCGTAGCTCTATCTTATTGAACGTCGGGAAAATCAAGGGGGAAGCGATCAAAGCGCAAGTCGTTGAAGCCAGTTGTGTTGCCTGCGGAGCTTGTGTCAAAGTCTGCCCTTACGGCGCTATCAAAGTGGATGTCAAAGCCAAAACCCCGGCAGTTATCACCGCGGCGGCCTGCGCCGGTTGCGGGACCTGTGCGGCAGAATGCAAGTTCGGCGCTATTACCATGCAACATTTTAGCGATGAGATGGTGAAAGCCCAAATCAGAGCCGCTCTGGCCAGTGAGCCTCAAAATAAAATCATCAGTTTTTTGTGCAATTGGTGTAGTTATGCCGGTGGTGATCTGGCCGGTACTTCCCGGTTGCAGTATCCACCAAATAACCGCTTTATTCGCACCATGTGCAGCGGCCGGGTCTCTGAGGATTTTATCCTTGAAGCTTTTGAAAATGGAGCGCCCATTGTTCTGGTGTCCGGCTGCCACATCAATGATTGTCATTATATCAATGCCAACCATCAGACCCAGAAACGCGTTGAAAGGTTGTGGGCGCAGTTCAAGACGTGGGGCATCCGTCCTGAAAGGTTGCAGTTAGAATGGATTTCTGCCGCGGAAGGGGCGCGTTTTGCGCAGATCATGCGCAGCCTGGAAGAGATGCGCCAGAAGGTTACCGCAGACGAAATTATGTTAACGCAGCGGATAATAACTGAACATAAAAAAAGAAAGAAAGGTTAGTGTAAAAAGTTCCGGAATTTATTCGAACTGCCCTTCAGGTTTTGGTTAATGTATATCTTTGGTTTTGGTTTTTGGAGTTTAGATGTCGGGCAGTATAAACCAGAAATATAGGTTAAATGACGGCGAAGGTCAGCCGCTGTGTCCTTTCTGCGCCAGTAAAGATGTTTATCCTGTCAAGGAAAAATTTCTGCTTTTCTTTACCCGCACAATAGCCTGGGCTTGCGCTAACGAACGCTGCCGGATGTACCGTAAATGGTTTCCCAATCCCAGCTATGGTTCCGGAAGGAGCCGCTAGATCATGCCTGGAAAGCGTTTAGTGATTGCCGCTATGGTGCTGGTGGCGGTGATAATTGTCAGCGAAGCAGTTTACGTTTTCAGCCGTACAGATAAATTGACCATGACTGAAGGTCTGGTTCTGATCGGAATCGCCGTAGCAGCATTGCTGATAGTGACCGGGACTTTGTTGGCAGTCTGGAAGGGATTAAGCAGACCCGGCAAGAATAAATAACTGTGGCTTTCTCAAAAAACCTCTCCCCCGCACACCGGAAGAGGTTTTTCTGTCACTAAAAAGCAATCTAGAAATATTTCCAATCGGGTTTGAATTTAAAGCGGTTCTCGCGGTTGCTGATCCAATCATGCATTTCCTGCTCGGGAATTTCATGGCGGTGGGCCAGGTCGTGGCAGTAAGGGCACAGCACGATTAAATTCTCTAACCGGTTGGAGCCGCCTTCTTTTTCATCCAGGATGTGATGCACGCCCAGAAAACTGGTGTATTTGCAATAAGGATTTTCACAGCGGTACCAGACGGCGTTAACCAGTTGGTTTTTATCCTCTTCAGTCAGAGACGTTTCATCATCTACCAGTGGGATAGAAGGGGTCACAATACTACCCTGGGGGATGGCTGTTGTGGCTGTGCCGCCGTTAGTTAATTTCTTAGATGATTTGGTATCGGCCGCAGGACCGGTCAATGGCGGCTCGGTTTCCGTATTCATTTTGCTGGTTGGGCTAACAACACGCCTGATATCAGAGGAGTCTATTTGACCTCTTACCTTACTGAAAGGCATGACCGGCGCAGACCGCATGATGGAAGGTGTATCGGTATAGTCCGGTTCTATCTCGATGGTATCGGGAATAGCATTTTCCTCCGATGTTTTGGATTTGGCAGAGCTGTCTGCACCGTGTTTTGATGACCGTGAGGTCCTGGAGAATTGGAATGGTTTATAAACCAGAACAATTATCCCGAACGTCACCAGGACGGCCGCCCCGATGCCATAGAAAAAATATTGAGTACCTGCCGCGAATTGCCATATCAGTATTCCCAGGACGGCCATAACGGTCAGGAGGCGTAACCCGCGCGGAATATTCCTAATGAAAGACATTTCTTCAATCCTCTTTAGAGCTGCGGTTTTTGTTTATGCCAGCCCGTAGCTTGCTGGAAAAAGTAAGCCGCTTTGAAAAGGGTTTCTTCTGAAAATGGTTTACCAATAATCTGCATGCCGATGGGTAGACCATTAGTGAATCCGGCGGGTATGGAAATGGCCGGCACTCCGGCGATATTAATGGGCAGTGTGCAAACATCGCTTAAGTACATCTGTATCGGGTCATTAGTTTTTTCACCGATTTTAAAGGGCACTGTAGGAGAGGTGGGAGTAACTAATACATCATACTTTTCAAAGGCAGCATCAAATTCACGCCGGATCAAAGTACGGACCTGTTGTGCCTTCTTGTAATAAGCATCATAGTAACCGGCTGAAAGAGCGTAAGTGCCCAGCATGATGCGTCTTTTAACCTCAGGTCCGAACCCGAACTGGCGAGTTTTCTCCATGGCTTCAAATATATTCTCAGCTTCTTGATGCGAATAGCCGTACTTGACTCCGTCATATCGGGCCAGGTTAGCTGAAGCTTCTGAGGGCGCGATGATGTAATACACAGCCAGGGCGTAAGGTGTGCTGGGCAATGAAACGCTGCGGTCAATGATGGCGCCAGCCGCCTGAAATTGCTGGATGGCTGCGTCGATAGCCGCGGCTACCTCAGGCTGCATTCCTTTCACAAAATATTCACGGGGAATGCCGATGCGCAGACCTTTGATATTTCCGGTTAAAGATTTGGTATAATCCGGCACGGCTTCCGGCGATGATGTTGAATCTCCTTTATCATAACCTGAAATGCAGTTCATCACCAGAGCGCAATCTTCCACATCCTGAGTCAATGGCCCAATCTGGTCCAAAGAGCTGGCGAAAGCCACCAAACCATATCGGCTGACCCGCCCGTAGGTAGGTTTTAGGCCGGTCACGCTACAAAAACCGGCCGGTTGACGGATGCTGCCGCCGGTATCTGAACCAAGGGAGTAAACCGCTTCGGCAGCCGCTACCGAAGCGGCTGAACCACCACTGCTGCCGCCTGGAACGCGGTTGATATCCCAGGGATTGCGGGTGGTAAAAAAGGCTGAGTTTTCGGTAGAGGATCCCATGGCGAATTCATCCATGTTGGCTTTCCCGATCATTACCATACCAGCCCGGTTCAGCTTTTCGATAACGGTGGCATCATAAGGCGGAATAAAGTTTTCCAGCATTTTGGAAGAACAGGTGGTCTTGATTCCGCGGGTGCACATATTATCTTTGATAATAGCCGGAACACCGGTCAGTGGAGTCATTTGTCCGGAGGCAATCATCCGGTCGGCTTTTTCAGCCTGTTTCAGGGCATTATCGGCGGTAATAGTAACCAGAGACCGCACTTCAGGTTCAATCTGCTGAGTGCGTTCCAGGTATATTTTGGTCAATTCCAAAGATGAGATTTGTTTGGTTTTTAAAAGGTGATAGGCTTCATGAATTGTGTATTGGGGATTCGCAGTCAATTTTACCTCACGGATTGAGCTTAGTCTTCCAGAACAATTTTTACCTTAAAGAACTCGCCCTGGTGTCGGGGAGCATTGGCCAGTACGTCCCCGGTAGGCAGAGATGGCAGCACCTCATCGGCCATGATCACGTTTTGCAGTGCAATGGATTGTGATGTGGCCGGGACGCCAGTAGTATCCAGTTTTTGCAGGGCTTCAAAGTTCTCTAAAATATTAGAAAGCTGTTCCTGGAATTTCTCGACGTCACTTTCGGTGACCCCCAGCTTGGCCAGAGCAGCGATATGTAGAACTTCATCACGATTTAGCTTCATTATCTGCCTCTACTACCACTTTGCCAATTATAACACTCATTTTAAGAGGGGCGCAATACAAATAATGGTCATTGTCTATCTTGCAGATAATATTATTTTGAAGATGAAAAGTTGGAATGGCGATTCATTTAACAATCATTAACATGCCTGGATGATTGGTTCTTGGTATAATGGTATTGAGATTATGAAAGCTAGATTGATTTTTACTGTTATTACCAGCTTGATCGATGAAGTAGTCATCGTGGCTGTCATCATCTGGGGATTTCCGTATCTGGGATTGAAGGTACCCCTCTGGGCTCTGATAACGATCGTGGTGGGTTTTGCGATTATTGCGGTATTTTCTTTTAAGATTGGCAACCGTGTTTTAATGCAGAAACCGCTGGCGGGATTCACTGATATGATTGGCACTGAGGGTTTGACAACCAGCCGTTTGAATCCCGATGGGTTTGTCAAGATTGATTCTGAACTATGGGCCGCCAAAGCCGAAAAAGGCCATATTGAAGCTGGCCAAGCAGTGGTGGTAATATCCCAGAACGGTCTTGATCTGGTGGTTCAGCTCCAAACGCCAGAAAATGCTGTTGAAAATCAGTTCCACGCGCATTAAACAAGGCTCAGGCTACTGTCTGCTCAGCGTCATGTACCAAGAACGAAATGACCAAAAAACCAGCTCCGATAATTAACAAGCAAATAGTAAATATTCCCCACGGCAACAGCAAATTATTGATCCAAACCGGAATATACCCCTGGATGAATGCGGGCATTTCGGAAATCGGGATAAACTGCGGAATGACTAGCCTGGTGATGAAAAAGCCCGCTGTTCCGATAACGCCTTCAGATATGCACAATATACCCAGAATCCGGAATGGTTTTTTGATTTTTAGATAGAGCAGGAACAGACTCAGAATCATCAAACCACAGACAGCGATGGTAGAATAATAGCCTATTTTGATATAGCCTATAATCTCACGTGCCTGCTGGATTTTCGGCCAGGTTTCCAGTGGAACATCATCTTTGGTAATGCGGATCTGGCCTGGCACAGCGGCCATGAATTGCGAACGCAGATCGGCGATATATTGTTGGCGCTCGGAGACGGATAATTCAGCATAATCAAATGGTAGTGACTGCTCGTAAGCGGATAGTAGATTGTCAAACAAGTTGTTGGCGATGCTTTCCGTTTCAATCTGGATAGACCAGTTTTCCGTTTTGGTTAAAAGATAAGCATAACTATCCAGAATGACCTCGTTTATTTGCTGCTTTATCCAGACCTGGTTTTGTTCCAGTGTCATCCGAATGGCTTCATGGAATTGTGCGCTTTCGGCCGGTACCAGATCGGTCAGGTAATCATCTGCCGCGCGCATCACATCAATATGATTGATATTTTGTATCACAAAATGAGGGTTAAGAACGGTGTTGTTAACTACCAGCAGGAGACATAAAGGCACGAGCGCTACGGCCAGTATCAAAGTGACCAGGACCACCGTAATTCCTCTTAGTACCTTCATGTGTCATCTCCTGATGGAATATCTACTTTATAGCAGAACACGCTGTCAATTACAACGCGCTCACGGTTGTTGACCTTAATTCCAAACCACATTATACTGCGTGAATGGACATCAAAGGTAGTAGTTTGACCAGAATGCCGCACCGACCGTTTTGGTACAAGTCAATACTGGCTCCCATGATACCGTACCTGACTGTTTCGCTGGGACTATTTGTATTGCATAGCGCCTGGGCGGCGATGTTCGGATATCATCTGGGAATGGTGATGATTCTGCTTCTGGCCGGCTATAAGGTGGATTTCAAGGGCATTATCCGAAACCGCCGTCCTGCCGTTATTCTGCTGATGATGCTGTTCGGTCTGGCGGGTGGGGTATTGATGTATCTG
>DAOUAU010000366.1:0-3771 GCA_034433195.1 Dehalococcoidales bacterium | reverse complement strand
GGATTAACCGCGCTCCATAACCAGCCGGCAATCAAACTGGCGGGTAACAGTGCGATGCTCAAAACCCCATTATACCAACCATACGCCGTGCCGCGGCTTTCAACAGGCACCAGATCAGCGACAAAAGCGCGGCTGACTCCTTCTACCATCCCGTAATAAATGCCGTATCCGGCAAACAATATCCAGACCTGCCAGGAGGCACCGGCTGCCGCAAAACCGCTGTAGACCGCAGCGTATATCAGGCAGCCGATAACGATTAATTTGCGGCGCCCCAGCTTGTCCGAAAGAACGCCGGCTGGAATAGAAACCGCAGCGTAAATCAAATTGAACATCACCAGAATTAGAGCAATATTAATAATGGAATCACCCAGGTTTTGAGCTCTTAAAATAACAAAAAAATCGCTGGTATTACCCAGAGTAAAAATGCCCAACATGAGCAGGAAGATTTTGTACTGCCGGCTCAAACCGCCGGCTTTGGCCCTAGCCTCCGCGGCTTGTTTCAACGCTCCGTTGGACTTTCTGACTTCTTTGACCAGAAAGAGGATTACCAGCGTGCCCAGGATCGCTGGAATAATGCCGATGATAATCATCATTTGAAAGGTATTTTTTTGCAAAGTGGCCGCATCACCCTGCACCAGATAGACCACTATTGCGGCTACAGCCAATCCGATCACCGCCCCGGATGTATCCAGCGCGCGCTGAAGCCCAAAAGCCCGCCCTCGCTCTTCAGAGCTGACTGAATCCGCCACCAGTGCGTCTCGAGGAGCGTTACGGATGCCTTTACCCATGCGGTCAGCAAACCGAATTCCGGTTACCCCACCCCAACTGCCGGCAAGAAGCATAAACGGCCTGGCTATAGTGGACATGGCATAACCGATCACAGTCAGGCGTTTTCTATTCCCGATTTTATCACTATACCAACCGCTGGCAATCCGGAACAGCGAATCGGCACTGCCGGAAATTCCGCCTATCAGCCCCACCACTACTGTAGAGGCCCCCAGAATGTTGGTCAAAAACAGTGGTAAAAAGGTAAAAATCAATTCACTGCTGAAATCATTTAACAGGCTGGTCAAACCCAGGAAAAAGATATTGGGATGCAGCTTGAAAATCTTTTTTGGAGCAGCGGAAGCAACCGTGGATTGCGGCATCGCACCTCCTCTGAGAAAGGCATGAATGTTCTCATATTATAAATTGGGAATTGCCACGGTTCAAGGCAAAATCACCACCTTTGGTGGAAAGGCCGGACCAGTGGCGAACTTCTGCAACCTTGTCAAAACGCCACCTCAAAGCATATCATGATAAATATAACTCCGAAAATTAAATCCAGAGGTAAATTTATGCATATCCGTGAAGCCGGTCAGACCCTGGCCGCCATGATTGCCAAACAAGACGCTGAATACATCGAAGTCCATCTGGAAGAAAGCCAGTCCAGCCACCTGACATACCGCGGTAAGAATCTGGAATCTTCAGATAAAACCTGCTCTGTGGGAGGTAACATCCGGGCCCTGGTCAAGGGTGGCTGGGGCTTCGTCAGCTTCAACAGCCTGGATAATCTTGAAAATAAAGCCAGTCAGGCGGTAACCCAGGCCCGTCTGGTGGGCGGTGGTGACGCCAAAATCCAACCGACGCCGGCTATTGTGGACGATGTGGCGGGTGCTGTAGAGCAAAATCCGGTGGATATTCCACTGACACTGAAGAAATCTATTCTGGACGAATACAATGAAATTATTTGGAAAACTCCCAAATTGAGGACTTCCAACATCGGGTACAGCGACTCTTACCGGAAATACTTTTATATCAATTCAAGCGGCAGTTTCATCGAACAGGAACGCGCGGATGTGACATTGCGCACTACGGCCATCGCCGCTGAAGGTCCGGAGGTACAGCAGGTAGGGCTCAGCCTGGGCAGCCGCGGTGATTTTAACAGCATCAAGGGTCTGCACTCGCAAATCAAGGAGATGTCAGACAACGCCGTAAAAATGCTGGCAGCCCCGCGCGCCAGGGGGGGTGAGTACACCGTAGTACTGGATCCCATCCTGGCAGGAGTCTTTGTCCATGAAGCTTTTGGACACCTTTCCGAGGCCGACCATGTTTATGAAAATCCGCAACTGCGGGAAATCATGACCATGGGCAAAAAATTCGGTGCGGATAACCTGAATATTGTGGATGGCGCGGCTATGCCGGGCTTGCGCGGCAGCTACAAATATGATGATGAAGGTGTCCCGGCGCAAAAGACTTACCTGATTCAGCAAGGCATTTTAACCGGCCGCCTGCACTCCCGCGAAACGGCTGCCAAAATGCATGAAAAACTTTCCGGCAATTCACGTGCCATTAACTACCGATATCCGCCGATCGTGCGCATGACCAATACCTATATCGAACCGGGTAAATCAACCTTCAAGGAAATGATTTCGGATATTAAAGAAGGCATCTATGTTAAAAACTGGTACGGCGGGACCACCAGCATGGAGATGTTCACTTTCTCAGCCGGAGAAGCTTATATGATCCGTAATGGTCAGATCGCCGAGATGCTGCGTCCGGTGACACTGACAGGCAACCTGTTCACCACTTTAAAGAACATTGACGCCATCGGCAATGACCTGGAAATGAACCAGGGCGGCGGCTGCGGCAAAGGCGGTCAATCCCCTCTGCCGGTGTCCAACGGCAGTCCCCACATAAGAATCCAGAATTGTTTAATTGGAGGCAATTAATGGAAAACATCCTCAAACTGGCTTCTCAAGTGGCTGAGGAAGCCGAAGTTTTCCAGGTCGTCTCGGAAGAGACTCCCGTCCATTTTGAAGCCAATAACCTTAAATCAATTCAAAGTAAGCAGAGCTCCAGCGTTTCTCTGCGCATCATCAGAAACGGCAGATTAGGCTACGCCGCCGCCAGCGGCGAAATAGCACCCCAAAAATTGGTGGATATCGCCCTTGAAACCGCGCAGTTCGGCATGCCGGCCCAGTTTGAATTCCCTTCCAGCCGCGAATTCCCGGCTGTCAGGATATTTGATGCTGAAGTTGAAACTATTTCGCTGGCCGAAATGGTTGAACTGGGCCAAAAAATGATCGAACCGGTACTGAAAAGCACTCCCGGCATTACCTGTGACGCAGCGGTAGCCAAAGACACTTCTTATATGCGGATGATTAATTCCCGCGGCGGACAAGCCGAATTTAAAAAATCCACATTCGGTCTGGGTGTCAGTGGCACCCTGGTGCGAGATACGGATATGCTATTTGTGGGTGAGGGACAGGAATCCTGCCGGCCTTTGAGGGATACTGTGGCCGTCACTTCAGTAGTTTTGCGGCAACTGGAACTGGCCAGGCAGCAGGCCACAGTCAGCAGCGGACAAATGCCGGTAATTTTTACCCCTGACGGAGTGGTGAGTGCCTTTTTACCAGCTTTGATGACCGCTTTTAACGGTAAAACTGTTTTGGAAGGAGCTTCTCCATTGGGACAGCGCCTGGGCGAGCAGGTCTTTGATAGCCGGATATCGCTATATGATGACCCCACCATCGATTATGCCCCGCACAGCCGCCCGTGTGATGATGAAGGGATAGCCAGCCGCCGCGTGGCATTGATTGAAAATGGTGTAGTGCGTAATTTCCTGTATGATTTACAGACGGCAGGACGGGCCAATGCCGCCAGCACCGGAAGCGGGGGACGCGGCCGGGGCGGAGTGGTCTCACCTTCCGCCAGCGCTCTGGTTTTTGGCACCGGTAAAACCCCATTTGAAGAGATGTTAAAGGGTATCAAGCAAGGGCTTTTTATTGA
>DAOUAU010000365.1:0-2493 GCA_034433195.1 Dehalococcoidales bacterium | reverse complement strand
ATATCTTCATAATATCCACACAGTGTATATTCTACACTTCCTCACCGGCAAAAAGCAGATAAATTAAAGATCTCCTTCCGTAAACACCAGATAGACCCGGTACCCACCGCTTTTATCCATACCACAACCCGAATATACCTGTCATGGCATATCCTGTGGCGGTATGGTTATGAATTTTATTTTCTGGATGTAAATATCAAATAACCAGATGATTTATCGATATTGTATTATACATTTATGTAAATCCGCAAGACCCGTATTTGTGTCGTTTTTGCTGTTCGCATATGAGGGTTGACAAACTCCGGACAGGTCTATAATATTCAATCGTATTGTGATTATATTCACCATGCAACGCTGGGATTTCAAGCAATGTATAAAACCTGCAGCGAATCCAGCAACAAAATTTGTCAGGGGAAAATATAAGGACATGTTAACCCGCAAGCAATGCCCAAAATGCAAAGGCAACATCTATTCCAGCGCAGACTACTACGGGCGTTATGAACAATGCTTACAGTGCGGCTACAACCGCGATCTGGACATTGTGCATAATCACCAACAGGTCGCCGTTTTAGTCAAAGAATAAACATTGTTGCATTAGAAAATGTTTAATCTGGTTATGGTTGGATATCAAAAGAGAATATTAAAATATAGTCGTACTCGATTAATCTATAAGGCTAAGATTGGATTATACCTGCATCTGCTGCGGAACATGTTGTCAGAAGTATCAGCCATGGCTAACCCCCCTGGAAGTAACCGAGATAGCCGGGCGATTGAATATTACACCCCAAATATTCATTGCTGATTATACTGACCGCCGCTGGCCCGGCACCGAAAGTTACTTGTTAATTCACCACAATGACGCCTGTATTTTTATGCAGACTTCTGCCAAAACCGGGCTCAGGCTTTGCCGCATTCATGCTTTTAAACCAGCCTCCTGCCGCGCCTGGGCGCCCGGCCGGCATAAATCCGAATGTCAAAGCGGGCTGAAAAACATCTTTGGGATTACGGTGGATTCATCCGCCGGACTCCAGGCTACCGATTCCCAGTTAAGCCAGTTGGCGGAACGTCTGAAACTGATCAAAGCGCTTTCAACCACAATTGAAGGCTCTTGATTCTGTGGTCTGATCCGGACATTCATCTTGCCAGGCATCTCCAACACCGTTTCACTCCATTTTCTGAAGTTATTTTCAGTTAGCAACCAGGAAATAATGCCGGCGGCAGGTGTATTTCAAGTTTTTCCCCTATCTTATTAACCTTGTATCCGTTATATATGATGACCGCAGTCAAGTGAATACAAAACCGGCTAATCCGGAAGAGAGGAAAGGAAATGCCTAAAAAATATTTGTTTTTATCAATTTTGGTGATGCTATCGCTCCTGATACCCCTTCTGCCGGCTTGCAGCCGCACCCAACCGGCAACCGCTTATACCGCTGTAATTCCAGCCCTTTTACAGGCCGGGGTTAAACATTCCATCTCAATAGCTCTTTTTAACAAAACAGAACCCGCCAACGGCAAGGTCAGTATTTCATTACTCAAGGACGGAATCTCCCTGACTCAGTCTCAGAGCAACATCAAAGGCGCCGGTCAGATACAGCTCAGAGTTCCTGACGTCTCACCTGGAGACTATACACTGGTTGTCAAAGGTGAGACCTTTCAAAACCAGGCTACGGTTAAAATAGACAATCCATTATTAATCTTTATTGAATCTGATAAACCCATATATAAACCGGGACAAACTATTTATATGCGTGTCATGACCCTTAATCCTGAACTGAAGCCGGCCTCAGAAACGGTCACGGTGAGCGTACAGGATGCCAAAGGCCTGAAGATCTTCCGGACTGAGGTCACCACCGACGATTATGGCATGGCTACTCTCAATCTCCCGGTTTCAACTGAACCGAATCTGGGTACCTGGAAAATCACCGCCCAGTCTCAGAAATCCAATGCCCAGCTTGATGTTAAAGTTGAGGAATACGTTCTGCCCAAATATGAAGTCAGCATTGACCTGCCCAAAGATTGGTTTTTGGTAAGTGAACCGGTGAAAGGCAAGGTCACGGCCACTTACAGCTTTGGCAAACCGGTCAAGGGTGAACTTCAGATCAAAGCTCTGAAATACGTCGGAACCTGGCAGAATTATGCTTCCATTAATCTGGATATTAACGGTTCTCAAGAATTTGAGATTCCGGCCGCCAACTACGTGGCCGGTGTTCCGGCTTCACAAGGCCAGGGAAATATTAAATTGGAATTCATCGTTACTGAAAATGCCACCGGCTATATCGAAAAAACTGACCGCCTGGTTACGGTTTCCCAGTCCGCGGTCAATCTGACCATTATTCCCTCCTCCACGAGTTACAAACCAGGATTGCCATTCAGTTTTCTGGTAATCTCAAAAACGCCGGATAACAAACTGGTAGACACCTCCTTGCAAGTGCAGGTTAGCTATCTGGACAAAAACTTTAACCATCTCAAAACCATAAATCTAAAAGGTGATAC
>DAOUAU010000364.1:0-1748 GCA_034433195.1 Dehalococcoidales bacterium | reverse complement strand
GTATGGTTTAGACAAGCCTTTTATGCAGCAGTACCTGAATTACATGTGGGGAGTGGTGCGGGGAGACCTGGGCGTGTCATATACCCGTCAGGACCGCGGTGTCACAGAAATATTGATGGATGGTTTGCCAAAAACCGCCACCCTGGGAATATTGGCCTTTCTCCTGGCCATTCTCATCGGTATTCCTTTTGGTATGGCGGCGGCACTAAGGCAAAATACCCTGGTCGATTACGCTTCTGTGATTTTTTCCACCATTTTCGCCAGCATACCGGCTTTTGTGCTGGGGATATTATTGATGATTTTGTTTTCGGTCTATTTGCACTGGCTGCCAACGGGCGGCTGGGGCCAGCTTTCTAATTTGATATTGCCCTCTTTTGCCCTGGCAGCTTTGCCGGCAGCTTATACCGCCCGCATCACGAGGGCCAGCATTCTGGAAGTAAGCCGCCAGGATTATGTGCGCACCGCTCGCGCCAAGGGTATGCCACAACAGGTTATCCTGGTCCGCCATATTCTGCGCAATGCTCTGATTCCGGTTTTGACTATCACCGGACCCGAACTGGCGGCGCTGGTGACAGGCTCCTTCATCATTGAAAACCTGTTTTCCATTCCCGGTGTGGGACGCCTGTTTGTCCAGGGCGTCTTTCAGCGGGACTATGGTCTGATTATGGGCAGTATTTTGTTTTATGCCTTCATCATCGCACTGGTAAATCTGATTGTAGATATTCTTTATGCGGCGGTGGATCCGCGTATTCGTTATGATTAAGGAAATGCATTGAGCGTGCAAACTGGGACTCATGAAATCAACACCCGGCCTCATCACACTTTATGGGGTGACGCCTTCATCCGCCTCCGGCATAACAAGCTGGCGGTGGCAGGAGCAATTATTATTCTGGTGATTGCCGTGGCCGCCATTATCGTACCCTTCGTCAGCCCTTATCCCTATGACAAGCAGGATATGTCAGCCATTTTGCAAGGACCCTCCTGGAATCATCCTCTCGGCACTGATGTTTTGGGCCGGGATTTACTGACCAGACTGATTTATGGCGCCCGCACTTCTCTGGCCGTCGGACTATTTACTCAATTCATCGTTCTGATCATCGGGATTCCTATCGGAGCCTTTGCCGGCTCCATCGGAGGCAGAACTGATAACCTGTTAATGCGTTTCGTAGATGTCATGTATGCCTTTCCGGATATTCTTTTAATCATCCTTTTAAGATCTGTTTTGGGCGGCAGCATTTATATGCTGTTTCTGGCCATCGGGCTGGTAGCCTGGGTCAATGTTGCCAGATTGATCCGCGGGCAGATATTATCACTTAAACAGCGCGATTTTATTGTGGCTGCCCGGGCTTCCGGCGCCTCCAACCTCTACCGCACCACGCGGCTCCTGATCCCCAATTCTTTGGGTCCGATTATCGTTTCGGTCACTTTCAACGTGCCGCGCGCCATCTTTATGGAAGCGGCTTTGAGTTATATCGGCATCGGCGTCAGCGCTACCATTCCCAGTTGGGGCACCATGGTCAGAGATGGCTTTGACATTCTGTTTGCCTCTCCTTACGTTATTTTATTCCCGGCTATCGCCATTGCCATCCTGATGCTTTCATTCACCTTCCTGGGCGATGGTTTGCGTGACGCATTGGATCCCAGATTGAGAAAATAATATGAGTAATTTACTTGAAGTCCGAAATTTAACTACCCATTTTCATACCCAGGACGGAGTTGTTCAGGCCGTCAATGATGTCTCATATGAT
>DAOUAU010000363.1:0-4266 GCA_034433195.1 Dehalococcoidales bacterium | reverse complement strand
TTCCGGTCTTCACCGGCAGCGTGGGTGATATGATTTCTAAAGCTTCTGAAATTGGCCTGGCTCCCGAAATTTGCTCTGCGCACCGCGTTCTGGCCGGTGCCTTTGCCGGTGGTGACCTGCCTCAACCGGATGCCATTACCTGGTCAAATTTATGCTGTGATAACAGTTCCAAAAGCAGCGAACTGCTGCTCAAAATGACCGGCGTTCCCGGCTATTTTGTGGACGTTCCTTACGGCGAAAGCCCGGCTGAAATCAATTATTTTGTAAAAGAATTTAAGGGCATGATCGACTTTCTGGAGCAAACTACCGGCCACAAAATGGACTGGGAGAAACTTTCGGAAATCATCACCCGTTTGAATTGCCAGATCGACCATTACCGCCAGATTTATGAAATTCGCAAAGCCGTTCCCTCACCTTTTCCGATGCACCGTTTTACCGAGTTGATGATGTCCTCCTATCTGGTTCCCGGCCATCCGGATGTCATCACCTATCTGGGAACGCTGCGTGATGAACTTGGCGATATGGTCAAAAATAAGCAGGGAGCCGTCCAGCCTGAAAAATACCGGTTGATGAGCCTCTTTATCCCCCCGGCCTATCTGATGGGAGTGCTGGGAGATATTTCCCGTCAAACTGGCGCGGTTAGTGTGGTCGAACCTCTTTTCGGATTATGGGATGACCAAAAACTAAACCCCGCTCGGCCACTGGAGTCTCTGGCCAGAAAATCGCTGCTGCTCCCGGAGAACGCCACCTATGGGCCATTAAGCCACCGCATCATCACCGCGACAATCCAATGCGCTATTGATTTTAAAATAGACGGAGCTCTATTGTACGCCCATGTCGGTTGCCGTCAGGGCGCTGCACTGATCAAAACCTACCGCGATATCCTGAGCAAAATGGATATCCCTCTTTTCGTGCTGGATATGGATCTTCTGGACCAGACTGTCACTTCAGGAGACGAGGTGAAAACTAAACTGCTGCAATTTATCGAGATATTAGAGGACAGGTAGTGACAGCTTCCCAATCCCAAAGCGCAAACGCCCACCGTAGTGAAAAGCCGGTTGAACGCACCATTATTCTGGCTTCGGCCTCCCCGCGTCGTAAAGAACTGCTGGAGAAAATCGGACTAACCTTTAAAGTGGACGTCAGCGGTTATCCGGAACATTTGACGGGCGAATTTAATCCGGAAGAACTGGTAATTAACATCTCACAAGGTAAAGCCCGGGCTGTGGCCGCCAAATATCCGGATGATATCATCATCGCCGCCGATACCATCGGAGTCATCGGCAGGCGTGTCATCGGTAAACCGCATACCGGCCGGGAAGCCATCAAGATGCTTAAACTTCTGAGCGGACGTTCCCACCGCGTCATCACCGGCTTGACCGTTCTGGATTCCAGGAAATGCAAGATAATATCTCGAACGGTTGAAACCCGGGTCTATTTTAAAAAACTGAGCGATGCGGAAATCAGCCGTTATGTAGCTACCGGCGAACCTCTGGATAAGGCCGGGGCTTATGCCATCCAGGGACTTGGGAGCATGCTTGTAGAAAAAATCCACGGCGATTATTATAACGTTATGGGCTTGCCATTGAACACTTTAGCCCAAATACTAAAAGAATTTGATATTCAAATCCTGTAGTACAGCCTGAAAGTGAACACCTTTATAGACCTCTCCCAACTAATTGAGGATAACATGCCGGTTTATCCCGGAGATGCCAAAACCGTTTTACGGCAATCCCGGCGTCTTGAGAATGATGGTTATAACGACCACCGCCTGGCCACTGGCATGCACGCCGGCACTCATATCGATGGCCCGATGCATCTGACTACCAGCCAGGATTATATTTCGGACATCAAAATCGAATCATTCATAGGCCGGGGCTGCCTTTTAGATGTGCGTAACCAACCCTTAATCGGAGTCAAACCTGAATATCTGTCTGTGATCGCCGAAAGATCAATCGTGTTGCTTTATACTGGCTTTGACCAGTTCTACGGACAGCCGGAGTATTACCAGGGCCATCCAGTGGTAAACGACGATTTATGTCAACTTTTTATCGATAAAAAAATCAAACTGCTGGGGATAGACGCTCCTTCACCGGATAACGCGCCATTTCCAATCCATAAAAAACTTCTGGCCAACGGCATTTATTGCGTTGAAAATCTGACCAATCTGGACAAAATACCACCTGAAAAAAATTTTGAAGTAATCGCCCTGCCTTTGAACATCAGAGCCAATGGGTCTGTGGCACGGGTTATCGCCAGGTTAAATTAGTTCTTTTTCCAATTGCGGTGATTAGCCACACACCGAAACCGGAAGTCAGTCACTGACTTTACCCCCGGATAAACTCAGCAGCGCTTTCACCCGCTACATAACCGGTTGAGAAAGCCGCCTGCAGATTGAAACCGCCGGTATCGGCATCCAGATCCATCACTTCACCGCAAAAATACAGCCCCTTCACCAAACGGGAAGCCATGCTGCGGGGTTCAATCTGCGTCAGAGACACTCCTCCGGCGGTGACCATGGCCGCGCTCAGTGGCAGAGGCCCTTTAATATTAAACCTCAGGCTCTTTAATAAACCCGCCAGAGCATCCCTCTCTTTGGCATTGATTTGATGGCCGGTTTTATCAGCAGGAATCCCGCTCAACTGTACCATCGGACCAATCACCTTCTGGGGCAACAGTTCTTTGAGAATATTTTGGTAGGCCTTTTTGCTGTGCTTATCAAACTCCCTTTGCAATCTTAATTTCAGTGTCTCCAAATCCAGACCAGGCTTGAAATCAATGGCCACGCTGACCGGGCCTTTTTCCAGCGCGTCTACAATTTTCAGGCTCAATAGAAGAGTGACCGGACCGCCCAGACCGAAATGGGTGATCATCATCTCTCCCTGACGGCTGTCAATGATGTTTTTCCACGCGCGCAAGGCGCTGATATTTTCAGTCCGCCCCTTATAAGCCGTCAGACAGATATTTCTCAGGCTAACCCCCTGCATGCTTTTTGCCAATTCAATCTCTTCCACCACCAGCGGCACCAGGGCCGGTCTCAGTTTGATGACGATATGCCCCAATGCTTCCGCCATATGATAGCCATCGCCCGTTGAGCCGGTAACCGGCCAGGAAGACCCGCCGGTAGCCAGAATGACAGAACGACAAGTCCAGTCTCCCCGGTCAGTTTTTACGCCTGTGATCTGATTATTTTCAGTCAATATGGCGTTGACTTTGGTTCTGGTTACCAGTCTGACCCGGTTATCAGCCAGATAGCATTTGAACGCTTCTACCACATCTGAAGCTTTATCCGAAGCCGGAAAGACCCGTCCTCCGCGCTCGCTTTTTGTCTCTACTCCATGCTTCTCCATAAAGGCCAATAAATCATCACGGAAAAAGCGGTTAAAAACACTGTATAAAAAGCGCCCGTTGGGACCAAAAGCCAGGATGAAGTCTGCCATTTCCGCGGTATTGGTCAAGTTGCAGCGGGTCTTCCCGCTGATCAGGATTTTCTTGCCTGCCTGATCCATTTTTTCTAGAAGTACCACTCTGGCTCCGCATTCCGCGGCCCGTCCGGCGGCCATCAGACCGGCCGCGCCAGCCCCAATTACAATGATATCTGTTTTTTCCATACCTTTGCTAAGCTAACACAATCCCTTTGATATTTCAAAAGCGCTTTCACTCCGCTTTTTGATATATAAGCTTTATTTTCCCCCTATCACTGCTTCTTGTGCTATACTTTACTCAAAATATTGCTGTAACAGGTGCGTCATGCCCGATAATTTATTTGATATTCAGTTTAAAATTGAACAGCTGCGCAAAGAGTTGAACTATCATAACCAGCTTTATTATGCCAATGATGCTCCCGAAATCAGTGACGCCCACTATGATCAATTAATGCACACTCTGCGCGACCTTGAAAAGCAATATCCCCAATTCATTACTGCTGATTCACCTACTCAAAGAGTAGGATCGGCGCCGGTGGAAGCCCTGGGCATCGTTGAACACCGCATTCCCATGCTCTCCCTGGCGGATGCCGGCAATGACCAGGAACTTGAAGCCTGGTATAAGAGAATCATCAAACTAATACCGGGACAGCAACTCAATTTTGTTTGCGAGCATAAAATCGACGGACTGGCCGTTTCTCTGACCTATTTTAACCGTAAATTGGAGATTGCCGCTACTCGCGGAGATGGCTCTCGCGGAGAGAATATTACCCAGAATATCCGCACCATCCGCAGTATACCCCTGGCTTTGCCGGATAGCGCGCCTGATGGAATCGAGGTG
>DAOUAU010000362.1:0-3708 GCA_034433195.1 Dehalococcoidales bacterium | reverse complement strand
GGTCTTCTAGTAAAATTACAAAGGTCACCGGGTGGTTAGCTCAGTTGGTTAGAGCACTGCGTTGACATCGCAGAGGTCATTGGTTCGAGCCCATTACCACCCACCATTTTAGCAAATAGCCTCATAAATGGTTCGTAATATCGCCCTATCCTGAAAATCCTTTTCATTTTGAGACTGAATTTAGAGTCAGCCCATTACCGCATCATTTGTCTAAGTTGGTATTCTGAATACTGAATGGTGAATATCCTTCGCTCATATTTTCATTTCAGTCTGAAGTGAAATGGAGTATATCGTCCGGTTTTTGCTGTGAACTCTTTGTGCTAAATATGGCTGAACGATACGGATTTACCAGAGAGCTTGCCTACGTCAAAATCAGGTGGTAATTTCCCCGAGTGTCCGTAGATGCTATGAAAATTATGCCAAAGATCAAAAATTTCCTGTTGTTTGTCCATCTGGGTGATATTTTTACCCTCATCGTAATAAAGTTTTCTGAGATTATGTACCTCAGTCATTGTCAGCAACCTCCATCCCTCCTTGTAACCTTTCCTGTTCAGTTACAAGGATAGCCTTATTTTGTCTCCGGCGCTGATATTTCTGATTTGCATTAGTGGGGATTTTTATTTGCAATACCGGGGAATTTGTTTTGCAATTCCGTCCTATTCTATTTTGCACTAAACAACAACATTATTGAAAATATTCATGTCCTTGGAAATAAAGCGAATCGCGAATGGCTTCTGCTTGGAAAGAAGCAGGCTGAATCCGGTAAATTAAAGAAGTAGAAATCAAGTGAAAAAGCTCTTTACAGATACAGGGTGGAAGGACTATACCTTTTGGCTGGATAACGCTACGAAGATGTTGAAGAAAATCCATCGTCTTCTTAAGGATATTGACCGCTCATGCTTTGACGGTTTGGGGAAGCCGGAGCCACTAAAATTCGATCTATCGGGATACTGGTCACGTCGTATTAACGAAGCTGATAGATTGATTTATAAAGTCGAAAAAGAATCCATCATCGTTATCGCCTGTAAAAGTCATTACCAAAATCAGTTTTCTTCAGTCACCCCAACCTTAGTTTATACCAGAAGAAGCTGATTCCCTGCCGGCGCATCTCTATATTCATCCAGAGTTGGCCGATAAGCAAGGCTAAAGCATCAGCGATGGGAAAAGCCAGCCAGAGGCCCATAAGACCAAAAAAGCGAGGTAAGATGATCGCCAGCGGTAGCAACAATCCCATATTCTGGACCGCTGTGAGCACAGTAGCCGGTAGACCCTTGCCGGTGCCCTGGAAAAAGAACCCCGGTGCCGAGCGGAGCCCCAGGGTAAAATACGCCAGAGAATATAACCGGATAGCCTGGGCGCCTTCATTTAAGAATTGAGATTCGCCGCTGAAAGCTGACATCACCTGGGCGGGGAACAGCATAATGGCCAGCCAGCAAATAGATGTCCAGGTAGAACCGGATAACACGGATTTGAATACTACTTCAGCCACACGGTCTTTCTTCTTAGCTCCAAAGTTGTATCCCAGCACAGGGAGTATCCCCTGCCAGAGTCCCAAAACCGGCATCTGGATGAACCGGCCGGAGCGCACCAGAACCCCGATAATTGCCAGGGGAACAAGACCGAAGGAGGCGGCGGTGGTATTGATGACTCCCATCACCACGAATTGGGAACCGGATCTGACAATGGAAGCCACTCCTACGCGGTAGATCCCGGTGATTATTTTCCATTGAGGCCAGAAATAGCGCCAGCGAAAGGCATAGGCAGTGCGGCCGGAAACGATGAAGAAGATGAAGATTAAAGTGCTGACAGCCTGGGCAATTATGGTGGCTGTAGCCGCGCCCTGTATCCCCATAGCCGGAACCGGACCCCAACCAAAAATTAAAACCGGATCCAGGATAATATTTAAGATCGCTGAAGAAATCGACACCGTGCTGGAGAATACCGGATTACCATCCGCTCGGATAATATTAAAGAGAATCATCGAGGCATAGGAGAATATATTAAAGATTATCAGGATTGACATGTAATTTCTGGCTAACGGGAGAACCGTATCGCCGGCTCCCAGACCCCGCAGCAGTGTATCCAGAAATGGCAGGCACAGCAAAGCGATCAGTACACTCAGAATAAAGCCCAGGCTGATGGCCACCCCGGCCGTCCGGTCGGCTTTCTGATGGTCGCCGGCTCCCAGACTACGGGAAATCAGGGAAGTCACGCCTACGCAAGTGCCTGAAGCAATGGCCACAAAGGATAAAGCAAGGGGAAAAGTAACACTCATAGCAGCCAGGGCGGTGGGTCCTAACCTCCCCACAAACATGGCATCTACCAGGTTATAACTGGAGGCCACGGTCATGGAAATGATGGATGGGACAGAGAAGCTGAGTAACAATTTCCAGATGGGGTCTTTCCCCATGGCTTCCCTTCTTGATTGCCCCTGCTGGATATTCATAGTCCGGTCTTCATTCCTTTCATCCATTCGGATATTTCTGTGCCGCTCAGAGTACCGGCGCAAGCTGCCTGAGCATATAAACGGGCTTGTTGTCTTTCTTCTTTAGTAACTATCCGGTCCATGAAGTAATTGAAAAGTGGGTTTACCCGTCCATGCAGCCAGCGGAAAGTTGGAGACTTCTTTAAAAGTACTGACTTGTAAAACCGTATGCACTGGTGACAGGTTACTGTAGGGAAAGGAAAAGTTTCTACTTCCGGTTCGATATGATGCATAAAAGCAAAGAAACGCATCCCTACCAGCATGGGCTCACGGACCAACCGGAACCAGGGGGCACGCCGGTAGGCAATCATCGCGCACTTAAATGTGCACATCCCGCAAGCCGGTCTCTTATTCAGATTGTTCATTTCCGGATACCTCTAATGCATATTGTAACAGTTGTTACAATATGTAGCAATTGTTACAATCTTATACTTGTAGTACAATATTTGTCAAGGGGTTTTATCATGGAATGGCTGTTATTCACCTACTGGCTGCCGCCGGAACCTTCCCGGAAAAGGGTCTATGTCTGGCGGCAATTGAAGAAAATCGGGGCTCTTTCCACTGAAGGGGCCAGTTGGCTGCTGCCCAAGACCGCGGATTTATTAACAGCATTTTATGAAATAAAAAAGTCAGTTGAGGAGATGGAAGGCACTGCCAGTCTGTACATCGTTAACCATTTCGATGAAGCCCAGGAGCAGCGGGCCATTGCCCAGTTCCAGGCGGAAAGAGTCAACGAGTATGCCCAGATCAGCACTGAATGTGCCAAAGCTCTGAAACATATTGATAGAGAATACCAGTTTCATGAGTTCAACTTCGAAGAAGTAGAAGAACTGGAAGGCGATCTGGAAAAAATTAAACGCTGGTTTACCGAGGCCAGGAAACGTGACTTCTGGGAATCCCCTTCTCGCAAGGAAGTGGAGAAATTTATTGGTGAAGTGGAAGCAAAACTGACCGATTTCACGCAAAAAGTATACAATGAGACTGCTAAAATTTCAGGGGAAAGTCAAACTTAAGATTGCCTTGATTGTACCAATACAAGGTATGGATTAATTTGGTTAACCACTCCCTCATTGGTTGACCACTCAAGCAATCGTTGTTGTTTGTCTCTTTTAAAGAGTAAACGGTGACAATTTTAGAGCTTCGTAGAATACGTTTATTTTTTATTGCTATTCAGTTCGAAGCTAACTTTGAAAACTCGGGTTCTGTGTATTGTACAGGTGCGC
>DAOUAU010000361.1:0-5710 GCA_034433195.1 Dehalococcoidales bacterium | reverse complement strand
GCAAATCAGAAATTCCGCTGGTTTTTATGACCTATTATAATCCGGTTTACGCTTATGGCAGCGAAAAGTTTTGCCAGGCATGTCATAAGGCCGGAGTTGATGGATTGATCGTTCCTGATCTCCCTCCGGAAGAAGGTACCGATCTGGAAAAATACGCCGAACAGACCGGACTGGATTTAATATATCTATTAGCTCCCACCAGCACTGAAAAACGGATCAAGCTGGTGGCCTCCAAATCTCGCGGTTATATTTATCTGGTATCAGTGGCAGGGGTAACGGGAGCCCGTCAATCCGTCGCGCCCGGATTAGCTGATTTTGTCAGCAGAGTTCGAAAAGAAACCAAACAGCCGCTGTGTGTTGGCTTTGGTATTTCTAATTCAGAACAAGCCGGCCAGATCGCTCAAATAGCTGATGGAGTTATTATTGGCAGTAAAATCATACAGTTAATGAAAGCCGATCCATCTTTAACTGCTCTTAAAACTTTTATCAAAGGTGTTAGAACTGCTGTTTCCGGGGGGAGACCTGGCATGGATCCTTCCTGACCAAAAAGCCGCTCAGTAAGCAAGATCAAATACGCTTTCAGGCGGGGACTTCGCATTGGCTAGCTGCCAATCGTCCTGTCATCCTATCTGATACGCCGGCAAAACCACTCTGTAGAACCTGACTATTGTTCGTGGAACCTCTTGTCCGCGGGCAGGTGCCAGTATTATTGAAGCCATTTCTCAGGGCATCAGCCGGTCCGTTTCATTCCCAAAAAGGAGACCATGATACGCTCCGGATTTTCTCATTGGGACCGCTAACGTTATAATTTGGCCTGATGCGAGAAAACTAAAACCAATTTTAGTATAATAGAGACAGTGATATTCTTAGTATGCCAAAGGACAATAATTGGATAGCAATCTAACCATCATCAGCGAGAGCCTTGAAAGCCTCGAGGCTCATTATCGGGATCAAGACAACGGTTTAAACTGGAATCTGGTCTTCACCACCCCGGCCTGGCTGAAGGTCTGGTGGGGCAATTTCGGTGCCGGGGCGGAGCTTTTTATCCGTTCGGTATATCAAAATGGCAAAATTATCGGCATCGCGCCACTCCAAATCCACGGGAGGGCAGCCTCGATCATCGGAAATGTTGATGTCTGTGATTACCAGGACTTGATCGTTGTCCCGGGAAAGGAAACAGAATGTTTTGGTGCGGTGCTGGATGATTTGATCAAAAAGGGCGTGACTGACCTGCATCTTGAGACTATCCGCCCGGATTCTGCTTGCGCCACCATGTTAATGCCGGTTGCGCAAGCCCGTGGCTATACTGTTGATTATCACCAAAGTGATGTCTCTGCCGATATCGCATTACCACAAAATTGGGATGATTACCTGAACGCATTGGATGGTAAGCAGCGCCACGAGATAAAAAGGAAAATGCGTAACCTGCAAAACCTGGGAGAAAGCCGTTATTATGGCACTTCCGGGAGAGCAGAGATAGCTCAGGCGCTGGAAAAATTCCTGAAGCTTTTCCCCGAATCCAGGACTGATAAAGCCCAATTTATGACTGAGGACATGAAAACGTTTTTCCGGGAGATGACGATATCGCTGGCCGATTCGGGTGTGGTTTCTTTCGGCATTTTGGAGTTCGAGGGCAGGCCGGCGGCGATGGTGATGTATTTTGATTACAATGGTAATATGTATCTATATAACAGTGCCTATGATCCGGCATACCGCGCAATGAGCGTGGGGATTATTTCCAAGGCCGGATGCATCCGCGATGGTATTGAAAAAGGTAAAAAACGGTTTGATTTCTTGAAAGGTCCGGAGAATTACAAGGCATATCTGGGCGGGCGGATGATTCCGCTGTTTAGCTGTCATATTAACCTGAAATAAAATAATCCGGAACAAGAATAGAAGCATGTGCAAGATAGCGATTCTCAGCGTGCATAGTTCACCACTCGGCCAACCGGGGGAGGGAGATACCGGGGGGATGAGTATCTACATCCGCGAGATGACCAAGGAACTGGTGAAGCTGGGGAATACGGTAGATATATATACCCGTGTGCAATCTCCTACCACCCCTGAAGTGATTGAAATAGCGCCCGGCCTCCGCCAGATTCATATTCTGGCCGGTGAGCCGGCGGACATCGATAAATTGCTGGTGTATGATACCGCACCGGATTTCGCCTGCCGGACGGAGAATTTTCGCAAACAACACGATTTGAAGTATGATATTATTTTTAGCCACTATTGGATTTCCGGTATCGCCGGGCAGTACCTCAAGATCTGGTGGCAGGTACCTCAGCTGGTGATGTTCCACACTCTGGGAGCGGTAAAAAACGCTATCGGGATTGGCGAGGATGAACCTGACTTAAGAATTGAGGAAGAAAGACAGGTGGCATTGACATCACACCGGATCATCGCCTCCACCGAAACAGAGAAAACTGCTCTTAACCGCTTCTATGATGTGCCTCCCGGGAAAGTGAGCGTCATTCCGTGCGGAGTCAATTTTAGTTTATTTAAACCTATGGACAAAGCTGCCGCCCGGCGGGAACTGGGATTGGGAGACGGTAAAATTATTCTCTTCGCAGGGCGGATTGAACGTTTGAAAGGTATCGACCGGATCATTCAATCCTTACCTTTTTTGGCTGACATAAATCCGCGTCTGATGATCGTCGGGGAGGATGGCAACCGGCCGGGAGAGGTGCAAAAGCTTAAAACCCTGGCGGAGAATTTGGGGGTGTCGCAGTCTATCAGCTTCTGCGGTATAGTGGAATATGAAAAACTACCTCTGTACTATAACGCAGCGGATGTCTGTGCCTTTCCTTCGTTCTATGAGAGTTTCGGACTGGTTCCGCTGGAATCTTTAGCCTGCGGCACGGCCGTAGTGGCGACTGATGTAGGAGATCTTAGAAACATTATTCTGGATGGTCAAACCGGATATGTTATCAGCCACGGTGATCCCCCTCTGTTAGCCGAAAAACTGGGCCTGATCTTACGGGGCAGAAGTCCCAATATGCGAGACCCGTTCGGTATCCGTGAATCTATCAGGCGCTATGCTTGGAGCAATGTCGCGCTTTCAATCCAGGCCCAGTGCTGCCATTTGTTAGACCCCAAACCGGCTCTAGTTGAATAATCATATGGGAACAGGGCCTGTCATTTTTCAATCTTCATTGTTCGGGAGGCCGAGAGTGGCGAATAAAGTGGATTTACTGGTGATTTCCCTCATGCTGATGACAGCGAGTTTGGTATTGCAGGCACAGTAGCCAGTTTTACCCGGGAAGGTAAGAAAGTGGCTTATGTGGTCTGCACCAATGGCGATAAAGGAACCAGTGATCTGAAACTGGATCCCAAAGAGTTGGTTAAAATCCGGGAAAATGAGCAATGGGAAGCAGCCAGGGTGCTGGGAGTAGCGGATGTGACTTTCCTGGGTTATTCAGACCAGTGTTTAGAAGATACTGCTGATTTTCGGAAAGAAATTGTGCGTCAGATTCGCCTTTATCAACCGCGCTGTGTGGCAACTACCGATCCCTACCGCAAATATATTCAGCACCGTGATCACCGCGTTTGTGGGCAGGTGGTCCTGGATGCGGTCTACCCTTTTGCACGCGATCATTTGTCCTTCCCGGATTTGTTTGAACAAGGTTACCAACCGCATAAAGTGAAAGAAGTCCTGACATGGGGTACGGATGATCCCAATTACTGGACCGATATCAGCGAGACCTTTGAAACCAAGATAGAGTCTTTACATAAACATATCAGCCAGGTTGGCCAGCGTGACGGTTCTCAGCTCTATCGCTGGTTAAGAGAGCGGGCTGAACATGCCGGGAAGGTCAGGGGTTATACCTTAGCCGAAGAATTTCACCGCCTGGAAATCATGAGATAAGAACACCAGTTTCGCAGTTCCATACTTATTTCAAAACCTGTTCTGGAAAAGCATGATAATACTAACAAGCCAGATCTCTCCGGCTCAAATCAACGGCCACATCTCCCAGCCGCAGTTCATTCAATTTGGATGTGGTGGGATAGCCGCTATTTTCATCCCAGCCGCGCAGGCGGTAATAGGCGCTCTTCAAGTCCTCAAATATATGCCGGTCTACAACCGCACCCAGTCTGGATATGGATTTACCGCCGGGCCCCGGCATAATTCCATCCGGATTAAAAAAAACCGCGTTCTTTTTAAAAGGTTCGGTATGATAGACGTCCATCAGGCAATCATCCTGTCGTCCGCGCCAGCCCTGTCGCAGTAAAATTGCCCGTTGGAGGTTAAAAATTCTTTCACCGAAATGCAGCAATCCGGCCGCATCTACGGCCTGCCCGGTGATGGCTGAGAGGATGCGGCTTTCCAAAGCAGGGTCACCAACATGTCCGGCGGGATGGTTGGCTGAGGTAATCATCATTGGCCAGTGAACGTCACAGAGCAACAGGCTTTCCTGGGCATAAGCTCTATCTTGCACAGTTTTAGAACAGAGCGCCTTCCCTTCCCATGTAGAATAATCGGCGGCCTGGGCGCTGCCCCAAAAACGTCTGGCCACCTCCTGTAAATCAGCAGTTGAGAAAAAGGCTCCCGGCGCTCCTTCAGCCCATTTCGACCACGAGATAATAAGGTTCCCGGCCACAGCGTGCAATTGCTGGATGGGTCTTCGGATTTCGGTGGCATATAATAGAGCGCTGTTCATTATCAGGCGCGGGTCATAATCACCAGTTTCGTTGGCACGGGTGGCAATGTGGCGGGCAGCAATTTTCTGAGCGGCCTCTCCCATTTTGGCGGCAGCTTTCAAAGTGCCTTCCGCCAGCAGATCTCCAAAACCCTGGCGCCAGGCGATCTGATGAATCAGACTCTCAATAAACTCCAGGCTGCCAATTCTGGATAGAGGTAAACCGGTATTCGATTCTGATATGATGCCGGCTTGATAACATTCCTGCAAAAAACCGATCAGGGGCTGCATCACGATGGTGTCCAGCCCATAAGCATCACACAGCTGAGTGGCTCTCATTTGAGCTTCATTCCAACCCTGGTAATATGGCAAAGCCACCCCGGCATAAAAGACACCGGCCTGGCAAAAGGATTTATAACGCTGTTGATTCTTATCAGCGTATGATTGGCGGGAACAGCCCACTCCGCAGCTATAACAGAAGTCATTACGGGTTACACCTTTGACTGCCCAGGGAGACGAAGCGTTAAAAGTCCCGGTCCGGATCGGATGAATATAATCCACGATTTCCTTGAGCTTATCCGGATGCGCGGCCCTGGGACGGATGTCGCCGCTGACGGCGACCGCCTTTAGATTCTTGGAGCCGAAAATGCTGCCTAAACCTCCTGATACGGAAGCCCCCTTCTCGGCCATGGCGGTAGCAAAAGCTACCAGGTTCTCGGCAGCCGGGCCGATGGTCAGAATATCCACATTTTGACCCAGGGACTGACGCAGCATGGACTGGCAATCGAAGGTGGTTTGGCCCCACAAAGATGAGGCGTTTTTTATCTCCACCTGACCATCGTGAATGAACAGGTAAACCGGCTTTTCGGCCTTACCAATCACTGCCAGTGCATCATAACCGGCGTATTTGAGAGTAGCTCCCCATCTGCCTCCCAGATTACCGTGGGTAAAAGCTTCCGGCGCGCCGGCGGCACTTTTGGCGCAGATAGTCCAGCGTCCTCCGGCTAAACCAAAGAATCCGGTCACCGGACCGCTGGCACAAATGATACAGTTGGCTGCTTCCAGGGCCC
>DAOUAU010000360.1:0-4583 GCA_034433195.1 Dehalococcoidales bacterium | reverse complement strand
GTCCAGCTGGCGGTAATCAATGCCGGAACAGTGATATTACTGAGATCAGCGTTCTTGCCGGCCCAGTAATCATCATAAAGAGGATGTTTCTTTTGCAGCTCCAAAAGGTTTTCGACGCGGCCCCTGGAGAAGCTGCAATTGACCTGGAAAATAGGATAAAACCAGGTCTCCGGAATACCGCCGTGAAATGCAAACTCGCGGTAGAAATCACTGACTCCTTCCCATGGGCAAATGGCCGCCAGATGGGGCGGATTGAGAGCCGCCACTCTCCATTGCGTCCAGGCCAGATATGAGACACCCAACATCCCCACCTTGCCGTTGCTCCAGCCCTGTACTCCGGCCCATTCTATCAAGTCATAACCATCTTCAGCTTCCTGCGGGCTCATCAGAGTGACATCACCCTCCGAATTCCACAGCCCGCGGGGGTCAGGATTAAGCACAATATAGCCGTTTTTACACCAGTAACCGGGGTCCGGCCCTTCGTAAATCGCGTATTTGCTGAAAACCTGGTGTTCCTGCCCGCAGTTGGTCATCTCCCCATTAATCAGACGTCCGTGCTTCCCGTAAGGCCCCCAGGCAATAATTACCGGGTATTGGCCTTCACGTTCCGGACGATAGCAGTCAATGTAGATCTTTTTACCGTCCCGCATGGTCACAGCCTTATCGTATTCAACCAGGATTCCTTTATCTTTCAACGTGCGGGGATTAAAGCCGGGGTATCCGCCCTGCTCCGGTGAAACGGGTTCGCGCCAAATCATTTCAAAATGCCGTTCGTTCATTTCATCTCCTCCATTAACTCAGGCTGCAAACCAGCGCGCTGAAAGAATGCGGCGCAAAGCTGTATTTGAAAGAAGCGCTGTCAAGCTGGAGGTGAGTTTCGGTGGAAACCACGTTGTCCGGTTTATCAAAACTGTTTTCCGCCTTGATATGCGGTCCATTGACGGTGTAAATCTGCACCGGCCCACGGAAGCTTCCTTCATCTAACTTGATGCGTGCTTCCTGGTCTTTCTGGTCACTGCGGTTGACCACATACAGCACCACTTTTTTGGCGGCCGCATTCAAAGTTCCGGAGACATCCAGCGTGCGTAATCCCTGATGCCCGCCGCCACTGAAGGTGTCACCCTCCCACCAGATGTCCAGAGCCTGAGGTCCACAGGTGGAACTGATGATCTCAAACGGGAAAAAGATAGTCTGCAAAAACAAGCTGTCCGGCCGGGTAAAAACCGGAGCTATGACGTTTACTATCTGGGCCAGATTAGCCATCTTGACGCTGCCGGAGTGCCGGATAAAGGCGTTAAAATGCATCGCCGCCACCAGAGCGTCTTCCAAATTATATTTCTCTTCCAGACGATCTTTGACCGGATTGCTGCCGTATTGGGGATGAGTGCGGTACCAGACGTTCCATTCATCCACCGCTATTGCCGGCAGTTTATCCAGCTTTCTTTCCAGGCCGTAAGCCCGGATCAGACCCTCGCAGGCCGCCAAACGCTGCTCTATCACTTCTGAAGAAGCCATATAAGCGGAAAAATCGTTCTGCGGATTGCCCACATACCAGTGGATAGAAAGATAGTCTGCCAGCGCCCCGCCTTGTTCCAGAATCAGTTGTATCCGTTCCGCGAAGGGACCGTTCCAATCCGATACCGCCGAAGCCACCAGTTTGATTTGCGGGTCGACCCATTTCATGACCTTGCCGAATTCTGTAAAAGCGCGGGCATACTCTTCCGGTGATTTATACCCTATTTGCCAGTGGCCGTCCACCTCATTGCCAACGCCCCAGTATTTAACCTGATGCGGCGCGGGGAAACCATGTTTGCGGCGCAGTTTGACCAGATGAGAATCTCCTGTGCCATTACAGTACTCCACCCAATCCCGCGCTTCTCTCAAAGTGCCGTCACCGCAATTGACCACCAGGTAGGGTTCTGACTTGAGTTTGCGGCAGAATGTCATGAATTCATTGGTGCCAAACTGATTTGATTCCAGAGAGTGCCAGGCCAAATCACAGCGCGCCGGCCGTTTTTCAACTGGCCCGATGCCGTCCATCCAGCGATAGCCGGAAGCAAAATTTCCGCCCGGATAGCGGATATTTGAAAGTTGCAGCAGTTTCAAAGCCTGTAAAACATCAGTACGAAAACCATCCTGGTCCGCCTGGGGTGTCCGGGGTTGATAGATTCCGCCGTATATGCAACGCCCCAGGTGTTCGGCGAAGCCGCCGAAGATGTTGGGATCGATATTGCCAACAATGCGCCGCAAGTCAATTTTGATCTGATTCGTAGAAGGCCTCCCTAAACCGGCGTATGGTCCAAAGGGTATTTACTATTCTACAATCAGGTTTTTCAGTATGCAAGCGCAAAAACGATTAAGATGCAGAATTGGATCGGCTGAAGAAGAATTTTCTTCCTGAGGCATCCGATCAAGGCCTTGAGGGAAAATCACATAGCGGCATATCCCGGGCAGGGTTAAAACTCATGGACAAACATCAGTGCTGTCTGTTAACTGACCACTGTAGCGTTATTCTAAAAACGCCGTCTGGCCATCTTGATAGCCCATAGTTCTTTCAGGATTTTACGCCTGGCATCCAGAGAAACCGGCAGGCTGTGTTCGTATTGATAAACGGCATCCCGGGATACTCCGGTCATCTCCGCCAACTGCTGTTGGCTCAAACCCAGAGCTATGCGGACTTTGCGGGCGCTTCCGCCCATCGTATTATGGGCTGCTTTATTCAATGTCACCATAACAGGTTCTCCTTAAAACCCACTATAAGCAAAGCCCACCGGGTTGACAACCAACTTCAGACCCAATTCTCCTGTGTGTGCACTCACAAAAAATATCCGCTTTAGAATCCATATCACGTGTCACTGATGCCTGATCGCACCAAGAACTGCCCACTGAATAAACCGTTTTCTTTCTGGCAATTCCACTATCATTAGTGATACAATACCGTTTAATACACTTTGACCATCAAACAAAAGGGGGCAAATCAATGATTACCGTCATGGCTGCCATAGAAGTCAATCCCGGAAAAGGCGCAGATTTCATCAAAGAATACCGCAAGGCTTTACCAAAGGTTCTGAATGATCCGGGAGCTATAGCCTATACCCTGCACCGCGACCTGAAAAACCCGGATAAATTCTATTTTTATGAAAAATACGCCGACCAGAAAGCAGTAGACTATCATACTTCCACCGTTCATTTCAAGGAATTTTTCGCTACCACCGGCCCTTATATGAAAGGACAGCCCCAGATTTACTTCTGCCAGGAAATCTGAACCGCACGGGAGCTTCTGACGCAGTAGCGCAGTTTCCCTAAAATAGACTGGAAACCTTCAGTGCCGGGCTTTGGCGCTGTGCGCCTGCCTGTTCCGGATAACGGTGCGTCCAAAGTGGAGATTCCATTGATATTCCGCATTTGCGCTGAAATGACGATGTACAATGAGAATAATATGGCCAAATTGGGCTGCAACGGGGGTTTCTGGGGGAGTGACTAAGAATCAGGACGTTTCTAATGGCATCAAGTGTGGAAAATGCCTGGAACTCCGCCTTCAGCCTATCGCCATCCCGAACCGGCGAAAAACGGCGCCTACCGCACCAGGCAGTTAACTAAACCAACTCCCGCAATTTGCACACTATCTCCTGGACAATTTGCGGAGGAGTCAATTCATTCGCACCGATGGTGATATCGGCATATCGGAAATACAAAGGTGACCTTTCCAGAAAGATTTCTTCCAGGGTTTTTCCTTTAAATCCAATAATACCCCTGTTGGCGGCATTTTTTAACCGCCTCTCCAGATTAGTCAGGGATTCATCCAGGTAAATTATCACAGCCTGCTGCCGCAAACTTTGCATCAAATCATCATGATAAACCAGACTGCCTCCCGGAGCTATCACCCTGTTACGCAGGTCTATTTCTGCCATGCGCTCTTTTTCCAGACGCATTAAAGCCGCCTCTCCCTGACGGTTGATAATATCTTGCAGTGACTGGCGCTCTTTTTCCCGGATATACACATCCAGATCAGTGAACTGGTAGCCCAATTCCAGCGCCAGCAGTTTACCAATGGTAGATTTGCCGGAACCCGGCATGCCGGTTAAAATGATGCTATTTCTGACCACTCTTCAAGAATAACGGCTGAAGCCGGTTTCGGTCAAGGCAGATTACCCTTTGCCTTTCTTTCATCATAAAAAAAAGCCGCCGTATTAAACCATACGGCGGCTTTTTTCTTATCATTCAAACCCGTTTTACAAACGGATGCAGGAAACCTCGTGTCCGTTGCCCATATCTTTCAATTCAGGCACAACCTTGGCGCATTCCGGAATTGCCATGAAGCATCTCTGATGGAAAGTACAGCCGGGCGGGGGATTGAGCGGGCTGGGCACTTCACCCTGCAGGATGATTCTTTCACGGGTCTCTTCAATGTAAGGATCCGGTACCGGGACAGCAGATAGCAAGGCCTTGGTATAAGGATGCATGGGATTAGTGTACAACTCATGCGGGGTGGTAATTTCTACGATGTGTCCCAGATACATCACAGCGATTCTATCACTGATATGTTTCACCACCGAAAGGTCATGGGCGATAAAGATATAAGT
>DAOUAU010000359.1:0-8495 GCA_034433195.1 Dehalococcoidales bacterium | reverse complement strand
CGATTTTATCAGGCGGGCACTCCGACTGACCCGGTGAACAACTCAAACCGCCAGGTGCCGGCTGACTTGTTGCCAGATCAGATTGAAAATAGCATTTTTGGGCAAAGCGGCGTCGATGACAACCCAGCGCCGGGGTTCTTTAGCTGCCAAATTCAGAAAGCCCTGACGCACTCTTTGATGAAATGCCAGTTGCTCGTTCTCAAAGCGGTCGCCCGCCCTGGCCTTTTTGCGGGCCAGGCCTACCTCGGGCGGGACATCCAGCAGAAAAGTGATGCTGGGTTTAAGCCCCCTGGTGGCCAGAAGGTTCATCTCTTCAACTGTCCTTGAATCCAGGCCGCGCCCGCAACTTTGATAAGCTATTGTGGAATCTGTAAAACGATCACAAATAACCACATTCCCGGATTTCAGATTAGGCAAGATGACTTCTTCCAACAACTGGCTGCGTGAGGCGTTAAAGAGAATTAATTCAGTCAGCGCTGAGACCGGAATATCAGTGGATTTTTTAAGCAGATGGCGGACTCGCTCACCCAAAGCTGTACCGCCTGGTTCACGCACCAGAATGGATGGAACTCTCAGACTTTTCAGCTTTTTATGGAGGGCGCGCGTCTGCGTGCTTTTACCGCAACCCTCTCCGCCCTCGAAAGTGATAAAAAGCGTCATAACTAAAAATTACTGCCTTTTTTGAAAATTCTAACCCGCCGGTTGGGGTCACGTCCGGCGCTATCAGAAGGTAAAAAGTTCTGTTCCGCCACCAGGTGTTGCAAACGCCGGATGTAGGCGCTCTGAGGGTTCAGTTCCACCACTTCATCACCTTCTTTAATTTGTTCCACGGCAGATTGCGCTTCTTCCACAGCATCGGCCACAGGGTCATGTTTGACATCAATCTGGCGGGCATCCGGATAAATGGTGGTTAACAGTTGCCGGATCTGGTTGGGTGTATTACTTTTCAAAACATAAACCGGCATGTTGGAGGCTTCCGCATCCAGCATTTTTTGGGGTCGGTTACGGTAATAGGCTTTGGAAGTAACAAAGATATTGGCCAGATTGGAGTTATTCACAATATCCAGATTCACGTGCATATCATGCGCCATTTGTTCCAGTCTGGCCCGGTTAACCCCAAACAAGAACAAGCGCGGATTTTTTTCTTCACGCCCTTTTTTACCTTTAAGCGCGGATTTTTTATCAGTAGAGGGCTTTGATTCATCAATGGGAGTTTGTTTGATTGATTGGATTTCACCTTTTTCATCCATCCAGCGTACCTCAATCTGTTCCGGCTGGCCGCGTAACAGGCCGTCCACGGCGGCAGCCACATCAGAATGAATGGCCACTTTAGTGCGTTCCTGAATCTCAATCACAATATTGAAGGTAGGCGGGGCGGTGCGTTCCAGGATGGATTTTTGGGTGCCGCGGCGTTTGGCTTCTTCATCACTGATGGTGACAGTCTGAATTCCGCCGATTAAATCAGAGAGAGTTGGATTGACAATCAGATTTTCAAGCGTGTTGCCGTGGGCTGTGCCCACCAGTTGAACACCTCTTTCGGCTATAGTGCGGGCGGCGCGGGCTTCCAACTCTGTGCCTATTTCATCAATCACAACTACCTGCGGCATATGATTTTCCACCGCCTCAATCATCACCGCGTGCTGCGAAGCCGGGGTCACAACCTGCATACGGCGGGCGTGGCCAATACCTGAATGGGGTATATCTCCGTCTCCGCCAATTTCATTGGATGTATCTACAATCACCACCCGTTTGCGGGAATCATCCGCCAGAACCCGGGCAATCTCCCTCAGCATAGTGGTTTTACCCACACCCGGACGGCCCATTAGCAGAATGCTTTTTCCGGACTCCACCAGGTCCTGAACAATTTTAATGGTGCCGAAAACAGCCCGGCCGACGCGACAGGTCAGACCGATGATGTTCCCCTTGCGGTTGCGGATGGCAGAAATCCGGTGCAACGTACGTTCAATACCGGCACGGTTATCATCACCGAAGCGGCTCAAACGAGTGGTGACGTAACTGATATCCAGTTCCGATACCTCTTGAGGAATAATGACAATTTCACGTTTAAAGAGGCGGGCCTCAGGCGGGCGCCCCAGGTCCATTACTACTTCCACCAGTTCGGATATATCCGGTTGTTTAGTTAAAGGCTCTTTGATATGGTCAGGAAAAATCTGCAGCAAAGCTGAAAGATCATCATTGATATTATTCTGCAAAATGGCCTCCGCTGTTTACCAGCCTCTTTTTGCTAATTGTTCTTCAGGCGGAATTTGCCGGATATCCAGACCGGGCATAGCTTCACCCAAATCCTTTGACACTTCCGCGATTATTTTGAAATCCCGGTAATGTGTGGTAGCTTTAACAATCGCTTTGGCCCGTGATGAGGGATCAGCGGATTTAAAAATGCCTGAGCCTACAAAAACTCCTTCCGCTCCCAGATGCATCATCAGAGAAGCATCAGCCGGAGTGGCTATGCCACCAGCGGCAAAATTAACCACGGGCAGTTTACCGGCATCATGGACTTCCTGCACCAGGGCAAAAGGCGCGCCCAACTCTTTAGCGTAAGACATCAACTCTTCCTGCGGCATATTGACCAGTTTACGAATGGCATCCTGAACGGTGCGCATATGCCTGACGGCTTCCACGATATTGCCGGTGCCGGCTTCACCCTTGGTACGAATCATGGCGGCGCCCTCACCGATGCGGCGTAAAGCTTCCCCCAAATCACGGCAGCCGCAAACGAACGGCACAGTGAAATCCTGCTTCCAAACATGATAACTTTCATCCGCAGGGGTCAGCACTTCAGATTCATCGATATAATCAACCCCCAGCGCTTCCAGAGCGCGAGCTTCGACAAAATGACCGATGCGGCACTTGGCCATTACCGGAATACTCACCACTTTCATAATTCTTTCAATCACCGTCAGGTCCGCCATACGGGCTACGCCGCCAGCCGCTCGTATATCCGAAGGCACGCGTTCCAGAGCCATAACGGCGCAAGCTCCGGCATCCTCCGCTATTTTGGCATGCTCCGGAGTGACCACGTCCATGATTACTCCACCCTTCAACATTTGGGCTAAACCCGCCTTAACTTTCCATGTGCCACTTTCCATAATTACCATTCCTTATTTACCAAATTTCTGCCTGCATTCCAATTTAATTTTACTATGCGTAGATGGGATTAGCAACCAAAATGCGATTATCCGTTGTCAACTATCAAGCTTGATAAACTCCATGTGGATTATCGTTCACAGTGAAAACTGACGGCAGACCGATCTACTTTACACAGTTGCTTCTTGGCTCCGGCAACGTTTACAATAATAGCATGGTTGATACTGACCAAACTGACAATACCGGCTATCCACCCCCGGTCAGCAATATCGAGGCTTCAATCCTTCACTTCAAAACTGGAGTCATGGCGGGGCGGCCCTGGTTTACGGTGTTGTTGGAAACCATGGGGCTGTGGACCGATGAGACTGAGACTTTCGAAGGACAAACTTATCATTACCTGATTGAGGGAGAAGCTTTTGATTGGTTTCTGCTGGCGCAACGGCTTTTTGAAACGTTACCGGGCTTGATCCCTGAAAATGAAAAGTACTCTCTGCTGTTTTCGGGGAAGCCACCAATGAACCTTTCGGCTGATGAGTATAAGAACCTGATGGGACCGGTAAAATATCACAAATATCTGAATTTCTTTTATGGAGTGACGGTAGAAGAAGCCATTTTTCAGGCGGTGCGCGAAGAGGTCCGCAAAGAACGCCGGGCTAACGCCTGGCCGCGCAAACTGGGTGAAGAGGATGAAGCTTTTACCAAAATTTACGGCGAAAGCATGCAAGTTTTATTGAGACGCTTCCGAAAGGAGAAACACTATCATCAAACCGCCGCCAGCAACCTGACCCAGATTAAGGAGTTTACCTACTGGTGTTTCAGATACCGCGTTAAAATTTGCGAAAAAGCCAAAGTGGCCAGTGATACCAACAAGGGGCTGGAATGGCTGCGCAAAAACGGCTATAACTGCTGACCCCCGGCCTGCTGCCCGCCCGATAATTAATGTGCGACTGCTGACGTCTAATTTTTAATCAATGCCGGGAACCGGAAAACGGGCGCACATCTGCATCACTTCTTCTTTGACCTGTTTTTTGACATTTTCGTCCCGGATACGGGATATCACCTTAACAATCCAGGCAGCGATTTGTCTCATCTCAGAAGGCCCCATTCCACGGGTGGTGGCCGCCGGAGTTCCAAAGCGCATGCCGCTGGTGATTCTGGGCGGACGCGTGTCAAACGGAACAGCGTTGCGGTTAGCCACAATATTGACTTCTTCCAGAGCCAGTTGAGCGTCCCAACCACTCACCCCTGTGCGGCTTAAATCAGCCAGCATCAGATGGTTATCGGTCCCGCCGGAAACCAGCCTGATCCCGCCTTTCTCCAGTTCAGAGGCTAACACCAGAGCATTGTTAACCACGTTTTGTTGATATTGGACGAATTCAGGTTGAAGCGCCTCTTTGAAACAAACGGCTTTGGCTGCTATTACATGCATCAAAGGGCCACCCTGCACCCGCGGAAAGACTGATGAATCTATTTTATGTGCATATTCCTGACGTCCCAGAATAAAACCGGAGCGCGGCCCGCGTAAAGATTTATGAGTGGTGCCGGTAACCAGATCGGCATAAGGTACCGGACTGGGATGTACGCCGGCGGCTACCAATCCGGCAATGTGCGCCATATCGGTAATCACACTGGCGCCCACCATATCGGCAATTTTCCGGAACCTTTCAAAATCAATCAGGCGCGGATACGAACTGGCGCCGTTAAATATCAATTTGGGTCTATGCAGCAAAGCCAACCTTTCCACTTCTGCATAATCAATTCTTTCAGTTTCCGGATCCAAGCCATAGTGGATATAATTGTAAAACTTGCCTGAGAAGTTTGCCGGTGATCCGTGGGTCAAATGCCCGCCGTGAGCCAGGCTCATTCCCATCACCGTATCGCCCGGATTCACCAGCGCGAAATAGACCGCCATGTTGGCCTGGGCGCCACTGTGAGGCTGCACATTCACATATTCAGCACCGAACAACTGTTTGGCCCGGTCAATAGCCATCACTTCAATTTCATCCATATTCTGGCAGCCGCCGTAATAACGCTGTCCTGGATAACCTTCGGCATATTTATTTCCCAGCGCTGAAGCCTGCACTTCCATGACCGCCTGGCTGGCGTAGTTTTCGGATGCGATTAAATCAATGGTTTCTTTTTGGCGTTTATTTTCTTTTTGAACAGCACGGTATATTTCAGGGTCTTGCTGACTTAAAGAGCTCATCAGATTCTCCTTCAACTATCTAAATCCAAATCAAAAAAAGCTTATCAGGACATTCGAGGTTTTTAATAACGTCTTAATTCACGGCGGCGGGCATAATAACCGACGGCGGCGCCCAACATAATCCCGCCCAGGTGGGCCTGCCAGGCCACATTGGGTAAAAATGAGACGATCAGAAAACCCACCAGGATGGCTACCCAGAGCGGCATGTGGACCGGAATCGGGAAGGCCATCACTCTGGCGTTGGGGCGCATTACCAGCAATAAACCGCCCAGCGCATACACCGCGCCGGAAGCCCCTACCAGAACATTATATGGGTTACCAAATACCATGGAGTAAAGGTAAAAGAACAATCCGCCTATCAAACCACCCACAAAATAGGTGATCAAAAAAACACCTTCACCTACCAGCGCCTTGGCAAAGGTGCCAAAGAAATATAATGTCAACATGTTGAAGATGATATGGCTGTATCCGGAATGAACGAACATGTAACTTAAAAAGGTCCATGGATGCTGATTTATACTGGCGGATTGCATTCCGAAGCGGGCAAAGATAATATTCTGATCGATCAGTGTAGCCATAAATACCATGACATTGACGGCTATGATGACCCAGATGGGGTTGATGCCTGCACGGCGGGGGGATTGGTATCGCATGTTTCTATTTTCCTGATATGCTCGTTTACCGATTCATTTTGCAAACAAAGCTCAATTTTAAATTTATTAGGCTAATTATAGCATTTTCGACGTTTTTTCTGAAATCGGCCATCTGAACCAATAATTTCTAGCCGGGTTTCGATTCTTCTTGAAATAAACCAAAATGGGCTATAAAAAACTTTGATTGTATACAACTAATAGCTTAACTAGTCTAGCTAAAAAATATTCAATAAACCAAACCACCTCTTGAGATTATGATAAAACTCAGACCTGACAGATCATGTCCCGTGCTATTGTATAATGGTTATCAGACAACCGTGGGAGAACGAGGTGGAAATTTGAGCATGGGCCAACGTCAACTGGTCCGTTTAGCCCGCCCCAGGAACTGATCAACAAGCATGGGCTCTATTACAACCTGTTCAAGACCCTGGACAGCCATCCAGGTTAGCTTCTATCGTTCAAGATGAAGTGGTAATAATTTCTGCAGGACAGTGGTAGAAGTATCTCGCCGGTGTATCCTTGTCCCTCATTTTTGACCAGTTTTCAAAACAAGAGCCGCCAAACAAGCTTGATCGTATATCGCAAGGGCGAAAATCCTGTGTCATCAAAATGTTCTGACTGAGGTCTTCATCTGGCTGGAATAAAGCTATCCGACCGCGTTTTTCACCTCTTGCGTCAGCTCGTATTTTCTCGGACCACTGCTCGTTTTTGCGGATGTCACACCGTATTTTTCCAGAACCGGCCAGATATATTTCAAAAACTGCGTACCAAACGCAGCGCTATCAACCATGTTCAATTCATGATTTGGGAAGTATTGCTTGATGATATTTTTACAATTGGCGCTTCTGAATGGACCAACCGGTAATTTTTGGATAATCACTTTGGCAATATTCTCAGCATCAACAAAAGGCCGGACGGCAACAGAGATTTTCTTCTTCTCTTCTCCGGTAATTTTTTTTGAATCCGTTTTGTTATTGATGGCAGGCGAACCAGGAACAACGTGAATATATGCGGAAGGAAAGAAATCCGTTAACATTTGAGAACGGGTATCCGGACGGTCAGTCATAAACCACTTGAACAGCGGGATTTGATTGTCCGCGGAACACATTTCTCTTTTTATAGCCGCAAACAATGTGACGTAATCACTGTCATCGCTCATCACTGCCGCATATCTGGTTTTCTGTTTCAGCAGGTCTGCCAGCGCATCCAAAGCCAGGGCTAAATCGGCTGAGTTTTTCGAACCTGATGTAGTATAATGCTGAACTCCTTTACACTGCACCTCAACAGAAGGCAGGGTATGACTGGCCCAGATTTTCCATAATTCCATTTGATCCGCTTTAACATATAACTTGACTGTGCCCGGTGGAGGAAAATCTGGCGGCCAATGCTCAATAGCCCAGGTTAATATTTGTTTGGCAGCCTCCTGCAAATTTTCAACATCCACGTATAAAATCGATTTATCCATATATAACTCTCCCGCAACTTTGAAATTCCTGGTAATCATCTTTTTCTTCAGATGACCATGCTGTAACTATCCCCTGCCGGTTGCTTTCTGCCGGATTTTATGACACTGCGGCATCAAACACCCACTAACAAATAATATTACCTGTGCCTGCCCTTGTTTGGGGAAAGACAAATCCAGGAAGGTGACCCTGAGACAGAACTTTCCAAATTTATCAAAGGATTTTCTATGATAACCCGCGGTGTATCTTGTTTAACTGGCTCAAATTTAACCTGATCTGAGATATTCCTCGATATCCAAATTTTATGCCTCTTTGATTATAGCTAATTTTAAGGCTTTTAGAGGATGAGTACAATACGCGGTAGCAAGTTGTGGATAAAAGGTGTGAATGGGAGAAAAGTGATGATTATTTGAAGACCGGCTGAGCTATCTGACAGGGACCTTTGGGAAATAAGGATTTTTCGGCCTTTCCTGGTTTATGCTACACTATGGTGGAGGGCTGCCCGTTTGGGGCGAGCCCTGTTGTTGTTTGGAGAAGACCCCTTGCAGATTAATCTTAGCCGTCTGGTGAAACTGATGGAGGATGTACCGGTCTTCCGTGAGTTAAGCGCACAAATTAAGAGCCGCAAGGCTGACACGCGTGTGGTAGTGCTGGATGCGGCAAAACCGTTTTTAATTGCCGCCCTGTACCATCATTTGCGCCGGCCGGTGCTGGTAATTACCGCTCAGCCGGAAAACGCCAAACGCTTGTATGAGCAGATCAGCATCTGGACGGATGGCGCTGAACTGAATATCTTTCCCGAACCGGATACCCTGCCTTACCAGAGAACCATCGCTGACTTTGCTATTGAGCAGGAACGCTTACAGGTCCTCTCAGCTCTTATCAATCCGGACAAAAAGACCTCTCTGCCTTTAATGATTTGTTCAGCACCGGCTTTAATCCAGAAAACCACCAACCAGGCTGAATTTGCCGCCGCCTGTCATATTATCAAGAACGGCAGTGAGCTAGAACCACTGGGACTGATGCGCCAGTGGCAGGAAATGGGTTATCAGGTGGAAAACCTGG
>DAOUAU010000358.1:0-5076 GCA_034433195.1 Dehalococcoidales bacterium | reverse complement strand
ACCGGCATTCCAGGCAGTCCGGATGGTAGGATAATCAGTCGGTGTGACTTTCACTTTAATACCCACGGCTTCCCAATAAGTGGCCACAGCCAGACCAATGTCCGGGAGCTGCGCGCCGGGACTTCTGGGACAGGTAAAAAGATTAACCTGAAAACCTTTGGGGTAACCTGCTGCCTCTAACAGGTATCTAGCTCTGGCTACATCATAGGGATAGACCGGTGGCTGATTGGTGAATAAAAACGGATGAAAATTGTCTGAAGCCTGGCCGTGGAAAATATTGCGGGCGATAGAAGCCTTGTCAACGGCGTAGTTCAAGGCCTGGCGAACTTCTTTTTTAGCCCATGGGGCAGTAGCATTGGTGCGGAGGGGATCAGTCTGGACGAGCCCTCCGAATACGATTCTCGGAGCCCACATGTCTTTGATAGACATAATATTGAATTTAGATGCCTTTACCGTGTTGACGGAATCCATGCTTATCGGAGCCATATCAGCCTCACCGGCTTTCAGCATGGCTACGCGGGTTGACTCTTCCGGAACGCTTCTAAAAATAATATCCTTATATTCCGGCTTGACACGCCAGTGATTTTCAGAGCCGGGAGCAGCAGTCACCTTGATAGAAACACCCCTTTGACGGTCCGCCAGAGCAAAAGCACCAGTACCAATAGGTTGGCTATCGGCGGCAGCATCACCAACCTTCTGAACGTATGTTTTACTTACGATGAAGTTAGAAATCATGTTGCTGAATTTGGACCACATGAAATAATCAGGCACCTTCAAATTAAAGACCACCGTATATTTATCTTTGGCAACAATTGATTCAATAGAATTGCGGAACGTGGATGCCTGAGAAGCTTTGGAGCCGGGTTCCATAATTCTCTCATATGTAAATTTTACGTCTTCGGATGTAAACTCACCCCAGTTTTGCTGGAATTGGACGCCCTGCCGCAGGGTGACGGTCCAGGTTTTTCCATCCGGAGTCATGCTCCAGGCTGTTGCCAGCCCAGGCATCGGCTCACGAGTTCCGGGATTCAGATAGATCAGGTATTCATAAATAGTATCTATATAAAATTTGCGGCCTGCAGCGCCGTTCCAGGGCAGGAACGTTTCATCTTCGAAGCTAGGCATAGCGACTCTTAATGTGCCTGAAGCCAGGACTGCCGGAGAAGTAGTTTTGGCGGGCGCAGCAGTGGTTGATGGTGGTGCCGATGAGTTAGGTGCGGAAGAAGTGGAAGCAGGGCTGGATGTTGTTGCAGCCGGCGCAGTTGCGGCCGTAGTAGTGGTAGTTGAAGTCGCCGAGCTACATGAAGCACCCAATACTGTAATTACCATGATGACTACAAGAAGGATTAATCCGGGGACTGATTTCTTGAGATTGATGAACCTGTGCCGACTGTGCATCTTAACCTCCTTACTTTTGTGGCTGCCAAAGTAGATGAAATCAATTTTTGGTGGTAATTATAACAACATATTTTTGGTTTCAGACGTGTTTATCCAATAACTCCTTCTTTTTTAAATTGGGTTATATCATCCCAGGAATAACCACCCATTTCGGTCAGGACTTCTTCAGTATGCTGCCCGAATTCCGGAGCCGGAGATTGAACCCCAGCCGGTGTTTTTTGAAATCTGATCGGACAACCGACGGACTTAATTTTTCCCAATCCGGGTTGTTCATACTCAACCACATAACCGTTATCCAGGATTTGGGGATCAGTGGCTACATCCAATCCTTCATTTACGGCGGAGAACATAATGCGGTGATATTTGCCTACAATTTCTACCCATTCATCCCGTGTTTTGGTGGATATCACTTTATCCAGAATGCCGATCAGTTCCAGATTGTTGGCAGCGCGTAATCTGGTGGTAGCGAAACGCGGGTCTTTCTCCAAATGTTCGATTCCGAGCGCCTTGCAAAAATCCGGCCAGACTATGTCTGCTGCCAAAATACAGAAACAAATCCATTTCCCATCCTTGCATTCATAGTAGTTAGCCAGCGGATTACCGATAGTCTTGCGGTCCGTCCGCAAAAGTTCTTTTTTATAGAATAAAGTATTAGTCAATCGCACATGCTGAAGGGCGACCATTGATCCGAGAATTGAGACATCAATTTCCTGACCGATGCCCAAACGTTCACGGGCCAGGAGAGCTGTCAGTATACCATTAACCGCAATAATGGAGGTCATGTGGTCAGCAATCGCTCCACCCAGGGCGGCCGGTTCTCCCAGTAAAGCTCGTTGATTGGTCATAAATCCTGAACGAGCCTGTCCGACGTAATCGTTGCCTCTGCGCCAACTATCCGGACCTTCCGGGCCCAGACCCGAGATATTGGCATAAACCAGCCTGGGATTGTAAGCTGACAAGTTACCATAATCCACTTTGGCCCGATCTCGGACATCCTTTCGGAAATTCTGGATAAATACATCAAATTTGGAGATTAAGCGATAGACTATTTGCTGTCCCAGCGGTTTAGTGACATCGATAATTATGCTTTTCTTATTGCGGTTGATTCCGGTGTACATGAACTCTCGTTCGGCGCTCGTGTTACCTGTAGCCATTCCCTCCAAACGCGTCATGCCACGACTGGGATCGCCGACCACCGGTTGTTCGATCTTAACTACTTCCGCTCCCAGATCCCCCAGCATCATGGTAGAGCCGGGCCCGGCTAACCAGATCGCCCACTCCAGTATTTTTATCCCTTCTAATGGTTTGGTCATCACCGGCACCTCTTATTGAGTCTTTTTTTGCCAGATATTTTATTGTGCTCAGTAAAGGTTCATACTGGCTATATTAGCGACTGGAACGGGTAGGTACTGTATGATAGGCGCATATATTGCACGTATAAGATTTCAATTTACCCATATTATAATATATAACATGTGATGTCAATAGGTAATGTCAACACCAGGGGTTGGTGTTTTTAGTAAAATTGTGACATAATGAAAACTAGAATCGATATACTTCACATGTTATATCCGATGTTATATTAACAAATGCAGCAATGAAAAGTTTAATGTAAATTAGGATATACATCAGCTACTGACGGATTATAATAAAATGCAGTTGTCCAGAACGTGCGCTAAATTGGAGGTTGCTATGGAAAAACCAACAAGCAAAATCCGCAGAGGCGGGTTTCCTTTGTGTATCGAAAAGGCCCGTCTGATTACTGAATCATATAAACAATCAGAAGGCCAGCCAGCCATTCTACGTAATGCCAAAGCTTACTCAAACATCCTGGAAAACATGCCTGTGTTAATAGATGTTGACGAATTGTTTGTGGGTGAAGGGGCCAGCAAGCTCTGGGGAGCTGAGATAGATCCGTTTTTGGGAGTGTGGAAGGAGGATGAGATAAGGGACGCAGCGGAAGACGGGATAATCTCTATAGATGAACTAGACTGGCCCTTGTTTCGAGAATTGGCTCAATATTGGGCCCCCCGGTGTTCTGAAAACGCTCAAGCGCATCTTTTAGACGATAGAGTGTTTGAATATCTGCAGCTTGGGGTTACTTTGCCACCGATGCGCAGCAAGAATGAATTTAGAGGAGCCTACGCTGGCAGCGGACTTTGCCTGTCCTTTAACTTTACAGATTGCTATACGGACTTTGATAGATGGCTCAACGGCCTTAACCCGATTATCAAGGAGATCGAAGAAGAACTGCGGAATATCCGGTTTTTCTCATTAGAGTCAGTGGACAAGAAATTGTTTTTGGAAAGTTCGTTGATGATTCTTAAAGCTATTATCCGGCTGGCCAACCGGTACGCTGAGGCAGCGGAAGGACTGGCTGCGGCTGAAAAAGATTCTGGACGGAAGAAACAACTAGAAAGGGTCGCCGAAGCCTGCCGCCGGGTTCCGGCCAATTCTCCCCGGAGTTTTTACGAAGCTATACAGTCACTCTGGTTTAACCAGATCCTGTCTTCTCCAACCTCAACCCACAACCTGGGTAGATTCGATCAGTTTATGTACCCGTTCTATAAAGAAGACCTTAAAAAAGGTCGTACCAATGATGAAGAAGTCCTGGAACTTTTATGCGAATTGCGGATTAAATGCATGAAGCCTGAAAACATCAAGCTTTCAAGCGCTAAACGAAAACAGCATGCCGGTTTTGCCAAATGGCGTAATATGACCATCGGAGGCGTCACGGCGGATGGCAAAGACGCCAGCAATGAGTTGAGCTACCTGGTGCTTGAAGCCGCTAACTGCCTCCGCACACCTCATCATACCATCACTCTGAGAGTTCACCAGGGAACGCCGGAGGATCTGTTGGTGAAAGCCCTGGAGGTGGTGAAGACCGGTATAGGCATGCCGGCTATAGCCCTGGATCAATCCTTTTTGGATTACATGACTTCCGGGGGTATACCGGTGGAAGAAGCGCGCAACTACCACCTTTGTGGTTGTGTCGACCCGGCTATCCCCGGCAAAGCAAGTTTTTTGGCAGGGTCATTTTTCGTTGTGCCTAAGATTTTAGAAATGTTTTTAAATGACGGCATCGATCCCCGCACTGGAATAGAAGGAGGCCCCTTTAAGCCAAAAGCTGAAGAATATCAAAGCTATGAAGAGTTGTACACCGCCTTTAAAGACTTTATGAGTTATTTTATTAGTTTGTGGCATGAACATAGTTTCCTTAACAGATGGAATACTGGAGATGTTCACAGTTATTATGATGCTGTAGAAGTGATAGATACCGTATTGATGAAAGATGGCATCAAAGTAGGTAAGCCTGTATCTAAAAGAGATGCCGTAGCTCCCTATGATTTCCGAGCGTGCATGATTCCAGTAGGGGCTATAAATGTGGCTGATGCACTGGCGGCAATCAAGAAGTTGATTTTTGATGAAAAGAAAGTAACGATGACAACCCTGAAACAGGCGATGGCAGCGAACTGGGAAGGCTATGAGAGTCTCAGGAAGATGTGCCTGCAGGCGCCGAAATACGGCAATGATATCGATTATGTGGACTTGATAGTCAAAGATATCTATCAATTTTTAATTGACGAAGAGGCCAGGTATTATACCTCCGGTCGCCCGATAGATGGTAAAATCCGGGGATTAGGCGGAGCCTCAATATCATCGATGTTTGCAGGTGGA
>DAOUAU010000357.1:0-8506 GCA_034433195.1 Dehalococcoidales bacterium | reverse complement strand
CTGGCATTACATCATGACGGGTATTGCCGGGGTGCAGGCAACCGCAATTTATCCCGAATTGACGGCCTTCCAGAGCTGTGGTATGGGTCAAACCCACCAGGCCGAATTTGCTGCTGCTATAGGCAGCGTTTGAAGAGCGCACTCGTTGAGCTGAAATGCTGCCGATGTTGATGATGCGCCCGCCCCCCTGGGGTTTCATGATTTTAAAAGCCTCTCTGGTGCAGATAAATGGCGCTCTCAGGTTTACCGCCATCACGTAATCCCAGACATCACTCTCCAGATTCTCAACCAGCCCGCTGTCAAAAACTCCGGCGTTATTAATCAATATATCCAGCCTCTTAAAGCGTGTTAATATCTTTTGAAAAAGATACAATATCTGATCTTCTTTGGACAGTTCGATCACCAGGGATTCAACTACCGCTTTGGCTTCAAGCAAATCAGACTCAACCTTTTTCAAGCCTTCAGCATCTTTATCCGCCAAAACCAGAATGGCTCCTTCTTTAGCCAATCCAAAAGCGGTGGCTTTGCCGATGCCGTGGGCGGATCCGGTTACCAGAGCTACTTTTCCTTCTAACTGACCCATCATTTTCCTCCTGACGCTATGTAAACATCTACCAAAATCACACTAATAAATTTTAATTCTTGAAAACCGGCTTAACGCCTGCCTGTTATATTTTGCCGAAGCAACTGGATACGCCGGTATCGCGCAATTTAAATGACAGGATATTTAAATGAATGCTGCTGAACTGTTTAACTTGCTGATGCATTCAAAGTCTGATACATGTGAAAATACTGTCCTCTTCTAGCCATTAATTCAGCATGTGATCCGGATTCAACCATACTGCCATGATCAATCACCACAATCCTGTCGGCATCAGTAATCGTTGATAGACGGTGGGCGATGATCACGCAAGTGCGTCCTTTGGAGATCATTTTTAATGAGGCTTGCATGATTCTTTCAGTATTGGTATCCACGCTGGAGGTAGCTTCATCCAAAATATAAATAGGTGGATTGGCCAGTATCGCTCGCGCCAGGCAAACCAGCTGCCTTTGGCCGGCGCTCAGACTGGCGCCGCGTTCGCCCACAGCGGTTTGATAACCATTCTCCAGCCGCATTATCAAGTCATGCACACCGGCCGCTTGAGCTGCTTTGATGACTTCATCATGACCGGCTTCCAATCTGCCATAACGGATATTTTCTTCAATACTGCCGGAAAACAGGAACGGGTCTTGTGGTACAATTCCAATCTGGCTGCGCAGAGAATTCTGAGTGACATCCCGGATATCCCTTCCATCAATCCGCACCGCGCCGGAGCTGACTTCATAAAAACGGGCGATCAGTCCTGTCAAGCTGCTTTTTCCGGCTCCGGTAGACCCTGCAATGGCCACGGTTTCACCTGGTTTAATTACCAGATTAATGTCATGTAATACTTCTTTGTTTTCTGCATAAGAAAACTCAACATGATCAAACTCTATCTGACCTTTTACCACCGGCATCACAACAGCATCAATTTTGTCTTGTATCTCAGCTTTAACGTCCGAAAGTTCCAATATACGAATTCCGGAGGCGGTGGCTCTTTGAATTTCGGTATAGAGCATAATGATTTCCATCACCGGACCAAAAAACCTCTGAATAAATAACAGAAAAGCCAGTAAAGTACCGACATCAGTATTGCCGTTCATCAACTCAAAGCCGCCGAAGACCAGCACCAGGGCAAAGGCAGTATTGGTCAAAATTTCCACCACGGGCATCATGAAAGCCTGTAATCTGGCCGCTTCTTTATTGGCATCCAGGTGAGCTTTGTTGACTCTGTCGAATTGCTGCAGGTTGATATCTTCGCGTGAAACACTTTGTGTCACCCTGATTCCTGAAATACCTTCCTGAAGTTGATCATTGACAACTGAAATGGCCTGTCTGACGCGTAAAAAAGCTCTTCGTGCCAGCCTTTGCCAGATCAACATGATAATAATCAAAACCGGAACTACTGAAAGACAAATCAATGCCAGTTTGAAATCCATACTGAGCATTACGGCCGCGATCGCCCCCAGCATAATAACGTTGGCAGCTAATCCGATGATATCCTGGGTCATCAAAGTCTGAAGCTGGTCAACATCATTTTGAACACGTGACATCAGTTTTCCAACTTTGTTGCGGTCAAAGAATCCTAATGAGAGCGTATGTAAATGATCAAACAACCGGACGCGCAGTTTGTAGATGATTTTCTGGCCGGCCATTGACAAGTGCAGCATGCCCAGATACTGTCCAAACCACAACAAGCCGGAAAACAATAAATATATCAAACAGATAACGGACAGACCGTTGAAATTATTATGCTGAATATAATCATTGGTAGCTTTGGCTACCAGTACCGGCAATATTAAAGTAGCACCGATGCGGATAAAGGTACCCAGAGCTCCCAGTACCAGATTACCTTTTGCCCAATTCATAAAATAAGGCAAGCGGCGCGTTAATCTAGCGTCATACACTTTGCCCAGCGCATCATCTTCACCGGAATCAAAAGCGCTCCTCAATCGTCCCCCAGGTCCTCCGGGGCCTCCGGGTCCTCCTCCCGTAGGGCTGTGAAACATGTTATTCCTCCCCTGAATCCTTCCACTGGTCAGCGGTGGTTGCCTGTTGAGCAGTATAAGTCCTGTAATATAATCCCCGTTTTAACATCAGTTCAGAATGCTTCCCCATTTCTTCAATCCGCCCGTCTTGCAGCATTATAATCAAATCTGCATTGCGAATGATGGGTAATCGATGAGTGATAATAAAGGTAGTACGGTTTTTAATCAACTGTTCCAATGCCAAACGGATCAAACGTTCGGTCTCAGAATCCACGCTGGACATCGAATCGTCCAGAACCAGGATGCTGGGATTCATTAAGAGCGCCCTGGCAATTACGATACGCTGTTTTTCTCCGCCAGACAAAGTCAAACCACGTTCACCCACCCAGGTCTCATAGCCATCCGGCAAACCCATGATAAAATCATGAATCTGGGCCGCTTTGGCCGCAATTGTTATCTTTGTCATATCGGCATCAGGCACACCGTAGGCAATATTGCTTTTGATAGTAGAAGAAAATAAAAAAACATCCTGTTGGGCCACACCAACATTGTGCCTTAAGGAGCCCAGGCTGACATCCCGGATATCAATGCCGTCTACACTGACCTTTCCGCTGGTTACATCATAAAAACGTGAGATTAAATTGACCAGAGTACTTTTACCGCTGCCTGACCCACCCAGCAAAGCCACCAGTTCTCCCGGTTGTACCTTAAAGGTAATATCATTCAGTGCCGGGCTGATATTGTTATAACCAAAACTGACAGCTTCGAAACTGACAGCTCCTTTTAATCTTGATAATTCTATAGCACCTGGTTTCTCTTTGACCACTGATTGCGTATCCAAAATTTCCAGAATTCGCTGCCCGGCTGAGACTGTACGGGAATACATATTGGCTATCATGCCTAACCTCTGGATAGGCATACTCAACATACCCACATACAGGATAAAGGCTGTCACTCCGCCAATGGTTAAATTGCCTTCCATCACCTGCCGCCCACCGTACCACAACACCAGAGCCACCGGGATACTCATCATAAAAACCATCAAAGGCATGTTGAAGGCAGTCAAACGCGCCGCGCTCACCTGGGCTTCATAAAGCTTATCGGCGTCAACAGTAAATTTGCGGATTTCTTCTTTCTGACGCGAAAAAGCTTTCACTACCCGGATTCCCATCAGACTTTCCTGCAGAGTATTGTTCATGGTGCCCATCAATTGCTGTACCTTTAACCAAAGCGGACGCAAACGACGGCTGATGACCACCGTGATATAGGCAATTGGCAGGAAAAAAGCCATGGTTAATAATCCCGCATGCCAGTTAGTAATCAACAACACTACGCCGATGCCTGCGGTTAGAAACACGAGTTGAACAATACCCAGAAGTCCTTCACTGAGGAACATTCTGACCGCTTCTACGTCCACCGTAGCGCGGGAAACCAACTGACCGGTTTGAGCTTTGTCATAATAGGCAAAACTCAATCTTTGTATATGATCGTACATGGTGTTGCGCATATCATAAGAAACCTGCTGAGATACTACCTGTGTCAAATAGCGATTGCCGTAAGCCGCTATACCCCGTATCACCGCAGCCGCCACTATGATTACCGCCGCCATGATTACTGAACTTTTCTGGCCAGAGTGTAAAACAATATCTATTCCCTGCCCCAGCGTTCGCGGAACCACCAAACCGGCTAATGTGCCCACCAGCATACACAGAAATGAAAGTAACATCCAACCCCAATATCTTTTTACAAAAGGCAGCAATCGTATTACAACTCGCACTGAATATATACCTTTAGTTTTATTTTTTGAACAATTATTATTTTATTTTGCAGAATACAAGTGTAAAACAAGATTGAAACAGCGGAATGAGAAAACCCTGCTTCATGTATTTGGTAAAAAAGGAAATAACCATGGTTATACTCATGGGAACAAATTATTTATAGAACAAACTATTTATTTATTTACTCGATACTTCGGCATGCTGAGAGCATTGTTGTCGGTCTATATTATATGCTTTGATACTTCAGTTAGCAATAACCGTGTTCACTCATATCCGCTTTCTGATCAGTTCATTCTTGGTTTATGGCGCTAACCGAACTGGTTTTTACTCTGATTATCAACCCAAGGATGCGTTGATGCGGTTTTTTATAACAATATTTACTTGATATTTACAAAACTGTAACCATAATTTTACTTGATTTTCCATCGAGTGGTGATATAATAATTACACTTGTTATAATAGTTGGATATCAAAATACATTGTTATTATCATTTTTGTTTAAGCTGGTATCAAATTTATTTTGGGGCAACGAGGTATTTTTTTCTTACCATTCTATAATGAAATTGGTAACAATAAATTGATTCAAATGATAGGCAGTCTCTTGTTTCAGTCCCATAATTGGAGTTTGATGAGATATCAACGTTCAGAAATTTGGTAAAAAGGAGAACGCAATGAAAATACTCAGACAGATATCGATTTTGTGTTTGGTTGCATCGCTGGTGTTGGGATTAACTTTTGCTGCCCCTGCTAATGCCGCCACCGCCGGCGGATACGGGCAAAAATGGTTTTTGTGTGATGATTACAAATTGATAAAAGCGCCTGTGACCGGCGGCGGTTCGGATGAGATTGAAGTAAACGAAACAAAATACTGGGTGACCGATGTTCCCGCCCAGGCCGACGTGACCTTTAGTCCCGGTACCTGGACACTGGTATTATCTTACTCTAGTTTCTTTGAATGCGAAGCCGGTATAGGCGGGTGGGACGGCCAGGCTTTTTATGGACCAGATGCTTGGATAGCAATGAGTTTTGATTGGGTGAATGAAACATTTACTCTGGAAATTACTACTGATGACAGCTTTACGATAAAAAAGGGAGATTATCTGGCCATCAGCCTGACCAACAGGTTGGGAAATACTTTTATCATCAGATATCCTGACACTTACACTTTGAAACAATCCAACCATGGCATCGCTAACATCAACATCGCCCGGGATGCGTTACGCTGGATTTCACAGATTTTCTCGGATACTGATTCAAAAAACAATGTTGACTCCATCCCGGTTCAGGTTAAGCCATCTTACCTGACCAGTCCTGCGAACGACCCCGGATATCCGTTGCCTGAACTGGCGGCAGGGATTCTTTTTAGCCTTGGAATAGCCGGTTTGGCGACCAGTTTACTGGTCAACCGTCGCCGCAAAAGCCTGTTAAAAGTCTAACCAGCCTGGTTCTGGTCTTGTCAAAAAACAAGGAGGAGTCCACCGTTTTCGGGTGGACTCCTTCTGAAAGTTGATGCCCTGACAATAAAATCAACCCATCTCGGCTTGTATATTTTGAGTCTCAAATCAAAGCTTAACTTTTAAAATTAACGTATTGCAGCGGCACTCCCCAGTCCTGTTCTTTCAGAAGGCGCATTATTTCTTGCAAATCGTCAATTTGCTTACCAGTAATCCTGAGTTTGTCATCCAGAATCGCCGGTTGTACTTTGACCTTGAGGCTTTTGATATATTTGACCATTTTCTGCGCCTGCTCTTTATCAATCCCCTCCATAATTCTGATGTCCACTTTTGCAACGCTGGTTGAGACGGTGTCTATTTTACCCATCTCCAGGCTTTTGGGGTCCACTTTTTGGCGGGTGCACTGACCCACCAGCATATCTTTGACCGTTTTGATTTTCCACTCATCTCCACTAGTGACATGAATGGTTTTGTCCCTGCGGTTAAATTCAATTTCAGTCTTGATACCGCGAAAGTCAAAACGCGTGGCAACCTCACGTTTGGTATTATTTATAGCGTTGTCCAGAGACTGCATATCCACTACGCTGACTACGTCCAAAGATGGCATTAAAAGCCTCCATTATGAAATATTATCTGATTCATTCTATCATTAAAAAGGTAGTTAAGAATAACATGATGAACCCGTAATTAGTATATTCCAGATCAATCCGAAGGCATCTTTAACAGAATTCAGCAGACACAACAGCAAAAGGTTCAGGTTAATGAATTTGCTCCGTGCCAACAAGGCTTTTGGGCTCGTGTGCGCATATGTATCTTTGCGGCATGGTAAGTTATAATAGAGCCAATGAAGGAATATCGCTTTTTTACTTTGATAACGGGTCTTTTTGTGGCTGTATATCTGATCTCAAATGTTGCCGCGGTGGCCAAATGGATATCTCTGGGCCCTTTTATATTTGACAGTGGCACTGTGCTCTTTCCGTTAAGCTATATCTTCGGAGATATTTTGACTGAAGTGTACGGCTACCGGAAATCCCGTCAAGTAATCTGGATTGGGTTTGTTGCTATTACGCTGATGACTGTGGTATTCGCGATTGTTGGATATCTTCCGGCCGCGCCCGGCTGGGAAAACCAGGATGCCTATGAAAGAATTTTCAATACCACTTTCAGAGTGGTTATCGCCAGCATGGTGGCCTATTTTGCCGGTGAATTCACTAACGCCTATATTTTGGCCAAAATGAAAATCCTGACCAAGGGGCGCTGGCTTTTTTCACGAACCATAGGATCGACCATAGTGGGACAGGGTGTGGATACTCTGATATTCCCATTCATCGGTTTTTTGGGAATATTACCGCTTAAAACCATCATCGCCGGTGTTATTTCTCAATATATATTCAAGGTAGCTTTTGAAATAGTGGCCACGCCACTGACTTACATGGTGGTAGGATATCTCAAACGGGCAGAAAAAACAGATGCCTATGATAACAAGACCAATTTCAATCCCTTCACTGTCTTCTGGAGGGCCAGACCGGGCACCCGCAGTAATGACTACGATTGACGGCCGCAAGGCGTGATACCACCGGGTTTAACGGCTTAGTTTGAGGTACATGGCTTCCAAATCTTCCAGCCAGAGGGCTGGTTCAGCATCTGATGGCATGCGCCAGTCGCCGCGGGGTGAAAGACTGACCGAACCTACTTTAGGTCCCTCCGGCATGCAAGTGCGTTTAAATTGATTGGCGAAAAAGCGTTTGATAAAGCTCTTCATCCATTTATTGAGGTCATCGAGTTGATATCTGCTCTCAAATAAGCCCTGACGGTTAGCGGCATCCGCCAGAAAGAGAATTTTGCCAGGGCGCATGCCAAAGCGAATAAAGGGATAGAGATAAAAATCCGCCAGTTCAACCGGACCGATGATATCTTCACTCTTTTGTTTTATCTGGCCTTTGAAGGGTTTCAGCAGTTCCGGCGAAATAGGAGTACTCAAAATATCCAGTAAAAATTTTTGAGCCGGACTATTTTTTAGTTCCTCATCCGCCACCCAGCCAATCAGATACCGCACCAGAGTTTTGGGTACAGAAACGTTGATATGATAGTGAGATAGCTGATCACCGGCAAAAGTGCTCCAACCAAGCGCTACTTCAGTTAAATCACCCGTTCCCAGCATGATAGCATCAAGTTCATTGGCTTTATTGAACAGAAAAGCAGTCCGGTAGCGAGCCTGGACATTCTCAAAAACCACATCTTCCTGGCCGTTGTGACCAAGATCTTTAAGCTGGGATAAACAGGTCTCGGTGATATCCAGTTCTTCAAAGTTTACTTCCAGGGCCTGACACAAATCAGTAGCATTGCCTTTGGTACGTTTGGTGGTGCCAAAACCAGGAAGAGTATAGGTATGAATATTGGTGCGCGGCAATTTCAGAAAATCGGCAGTTTTAACGGCCGCCAAAAGAGCCAGTGTGGAATCCAAACCTCCGGACACTCCCAATACGATTTTTTGTTTTTTGGCTCCGCGCAATTTTTGGGATAATGCACCTACCTGCATTGAAAATATCTCACGGCAGCGGACTGCCCGGCTGGCAGGGTCACCGGGCACGAATGGATGCGGATCCAAACGCCGATTAAGCTCTGCGGCAGGAATATCATTCAATTCGATTTCAATGGTGCGAAAAGCTGGTACCAGGCAGCCGGATGAGCGCAAGGTGGTAACCG
>DAOUAU010000356.1:0-2666 GCA_034433195.1 Dehalococcoidales bacterium | reverse complement strand
AGTAGTAGCGCTGGTTGTCAATAAACCGATGCTCCCAAGTCCCTGGAAGGTTTTTGGGGCATTTGTGATGGATATGCCCAAGGGACTGGGCTGGCATATTCTGGTGAGTGGTTGGAGGATACTGATCAGCATGATTATAGCTACCGCCATCGGTGTTCCACTGGGACTCTGGCTGGGACAGAACCGGGGTTGGGATAAATACGTTTATCCCCTGGTGTATGTGACCTATCCCATTCCCAAAATAACACTGTTGCCGATCATTATTCTGTTTCTGGGGATTGGCGATGTCAGTAAGATATTTCTAATCACCTTGATTTTGGTGTTTCAGGTACTGGTGATTGCGCGAGACACTTCTCGCAATATTCCGGCTGAATATGTGATGTCTTTACGCTCCCTGGGGGCGAACCGCTGGCAGCTTCTCAAATATGTCTACATGCCGGCCTGTCTGCCTTCCACACTAACCTCGCTGCGTCTGAATGTCGCGGTTTCGATTGCGGTCTTGTATCTGGCAGAGTCTTTTGCCACTATTTCCGGTTTGGGATTTTACATTATGGACACCTGGCAGAGGCTGGATTATTCCCGCATGTATGCCGGCGTGATGGCCATGAGTCTGATCGGAGCAACTGCTTTTATAGCGCTGGCCGAGATTGAAAACCGCTTATGCCGGTGGACTCAGGTAGGCAAACCAAAACAAGCAATTTAGAGCGTAACTATTAATTATGAGAGGAGTATTAACGATGAGAACACCTGGTATCCTGATTGCCTTATTGCTGGTGGTTGTGATGTTAATAGCCGGTTGCGGTACAAAAAACGCCACCACCACGACTCAAGATGCACTATCAACTGTCAAACCTGACCCTGTCACCATCAAGATCGGCTCTTTACCGCGTATTTTTGATCTGGTTCTCTATGCGGCACAACAAGACGGGGTTTTTGAAAAGAATGATTTAAAAGTTGAAATCGTGCCTTTCGCCAGCGTCATTGAAAGAAACAACGCTTTTCTGGCCGGGCAACTGGATGGCTTTGTAGATAGTATCTATGAAGCTATCAATATGAACAAAGAAACTCAGAACTGTCAGGTAGCGGGACATAATTTGATGCCGGGTATGTTTAAGATTGTCGCTGCTCCAACAAGCGGCATCACCGATGCATCCCAACTCAAAGGCGCCAAGATTGCCACCAGTACCGGCACTATCATGGATTATGCTCTGGATAAATTACTGGCCACCAAAGGAATCAATACCAGCGAAGTCATTTATGTCAATGTTCCCAGAATGCCGCTGCGTTTAACCATGCTGGATTCCGGTGATGTGACAGCCGCTATTTTTACACCACCGCTGTCTGAACAGGCCATCGCCAGCGGAAATAAACTTGTGCTGGATGACTCGTCAATGCTGTTAGCTGGCCCGGCTTTGATTTTTAACATGAATGCCGTCACTAACAAGTCTGCGGGTGTCAAAAATTTTGTCAAAAGCTGGAATCAGGAAGTAATTTTGATTAATGGAGCGGCGGAAAAATACCGTTCTCTGTTGGTTAAGACGGCTCAGGTACCGGAGGCTCTGGCAGGCACTTATGCAATTCCGGAATTCCCGGCTGTCCGTCTGCCTACCAGGACCGAGGTTAGAGATTTATCTGACTGGATGAAGTCCAAAGGATTGTTGAACGCGGACGCTAACTATGACAAGCTGGTGTTACAGTAATTAATCCCGGGTAATAACATGGGCATAAAAAGAGTATCTCTGGATGAAGAACCCATTGACGGCGCAGCAACCGTCTTGCACTATGACAGGTATGCTGCCTCGTTCATGCGTCCTGAATATCTCTTGACTGTAAGAGACATTAGGCGCCGGGGTTTTACTGGCGGAAAAGTTTTGGACATCGGCACCGGCAGCGGCAGGTTGGCAATTGAGCTGTCCAAAGTTAAGCAAAACGGTTATTACATGGTGGGGTTGGATATTTCCGCCACTATGCTGAAACAGGCACTGGCGTATTCCGGAAAACCAAAATCATCCCGCCCGATCAACTATATCCAGGCCACCTCAGCCCAACTGCCGTTTCCGGACGGCACTTTTGATGTTGTCACCAGTTATGCCTCTTTGCATCACTGGAAAGACCCGGTTCAGGTTTTCAAAGAGATATGGAGGGTCACTAGAAATGGCGGTCTGATTTTGATCAGAGATAACCGTCGCATGCTGGACCATCCGTTCTATAAAGCCGTCATCTGGATAATGACACGTTTTATGAAAAAGCATCAGCGCCGCATGTGGCCGAGATCGATAATGGCCAGCTATACAGTAGATGAAGTCAAGCAATTATTGCGGCAAACCGGGATGCGGAATTCACGTGTTAAATCAGACATGGCTGGTTTTGATCTCTGCATTGAAGCAAAAAAAACGCGCTGATGATTGAGGATGATTAAAAAAACAGCTTGACGTATTGAACGAGGATGAAAGGTCAGGAATCATCAGAATTCAAACCGGACTATCGTCAAGGGGAGATCCACCTTTCTGAGGGACGATTGCCAGAGTTAAAATCCTGTTACATTACTGCCTCAGGCGTGCGGGAGGGTAGCAGGATTTTATATTTGAAAGCTCCTGAAAATCCGGACAGTGAATACAGTGCGCATCCCCAATATTTTTGTGAGTGTTTCCGGAAAAAGCAATATC
>DAOUAU010000355.1:0-2036 GCA_034433195.1 Dehalococcoidales bacterium | reverse complement strand
ATAGATAAAATATGTTGGGAAGAGAGCATCCAACCACAACCAGCACCACTACTATCATCTTGTCAATTTTAAACCCTTTGACCAATAATGAGCGCATCCAAAACCGGTAAGTTAACCACCCCAGCCCCACTTCTACACATGCCGCTATCCAGAAGACCGGCTGATTTACAGGTGATAAACCGCGGACCAGATTGTCAATAATAACGGTAAAGAGTACAGCATCGAATAGAATCAGGAATATTCTTAAGTACTTGCCTAATTTCAATTGGCTTGATCCCCCGATTTTATACGTAATACTATTATACCGCCAATCCGGAGTGAAAGGTCAAACCATCAAAACAAAAAGTCATTCATCTGCCTTCACTTTTGGTTTTGATTATTCAAGCCAAAGAGCAAAAAGAATCAGGCCGGCAGCCTGTCTTCTGCCGGCCTGATTCCCACACTGGTTAACTACCCCTGGTAACTCATATCGTAGGAGGCGAACCAACGATTTAAGTATCTTCATATTAACACGGCGCTATTCACAAGCAGCTAACAAATCACCGTTCATTCTCACAATATGCTCACAATGTTAAACCCGTGAGCAGACAGTAAAAAAACAATAAGCTTAATGAGAAGAGTTGATGATTGGTTAGTCATCTTCAAACGTTAGTTAAAAAAAGTGACATGCCATATGAGAAAAAGCAAAGAGGAGTTGCCCGGTGTTTGAGCAACTCCTCTTACTGCAAACGATAAAATCAGCTACATTTGTTTTTTAATTATCTCATAACCCATGTCAAAGGCTTTAATATTAACGTCTGCGCCTTTGCCTGCAAACTTGGCGGCAATGTGTTCCTTCATGGTTTCGGGACTAATGGGTATCTTACCGGAACCGAACAGGGCTCCAATCATGACTACGTTGGTGGATTGACGGTTTCCGGCTTTTTCTGCCAATTCTACGGCATCCAGAGCGATAACCTTATCTGAGGCTGATTTTAATTTTGCCACAATCTGGTCTATTTCCGGATAAGTGCTCTGGCCTAAAGAAACGGTATATGGAATTACCTTGCGGATATTCAGTACTACGGTGCTGCTCTTGGACAGGTACTGGATATTGCGCAGAGCTTCGCTGGGTTCAACTGCGATTAAAATATCGCACTTGCCTTCAGGAGTCATGGGAGCTTCAATATCAGTTCCCATACGGATGTTGCTGAATACCGATCCGCCGCGTTGTGCCATGCCCAGCACTTCAGAACCGCGGACTTTAAATCCGGCCGTTACTGCGGCATGACCGAGCAACTCACTCAGGACTACCACGCCCTGTCCGCCGGTGCCGGCGATGATGATATTCAATTCTTTTAATGCGTTTGCCATGATCTTATTTTCCTCCCTGTGAAATGGACTTGGTCGGGCAAATCTGGGCGCACAGGCTGCATCCGACGCACTGAGCAGCATCAATCACTACGGTCTCTTTCTCAATAACAATAGCCGGACAAGCCAACTGATTAACGCAGATTTTGCACTGGGTGCAGGTATCCTGGTCGATGACATAAGGTATGGTTTTCTGTCCGGTCAGTCTCTTGTTGCGGGTTTCCAGTATTGCGCACATACCGCGAGCGATCACTACTGATGGTCCGTCAAAACGGACGGCCCTTTCCATAGCTTCAGCGGTGGCTTTCATGTCAAAACAGTTGACAATTTCAATTAATTTGACGCCGCAGGCTTTACAAATCTCTTCAATTTTCAAACCCGGCTCATTATTGGCCGGGGCGCCGGGATGGGGCTGGAATCCGGTCATGGAAGTGGCGGAGTTGTCCAGCACTACCAGTGTTACTTTAATCTTGTTAAAGACGGCATCGATCAAAGATGGAATACCGGAATGGAAGAATGTGGAATCCCCAAGGTGGCCGATCACCGGGGCGCTCTGGCCTTTAGCCAGACCATTAGCTACGCCGAAACCACCGCCCATGCAGCAAGAGGCATCATAAGAAAGCAGGGGTGCATAAGCTCCCAGGCTGTAGCAGCCGATGTCTCCGTTAAGCACTCTTTGGCCTAAA
>DAOUAU010000354.1:0-4639 GCA_034433195.1 Dehalococcoidales bacterium | reverse complement strand
TTGAGTCACTCTGCAGGTTTGGAATATGGAAAGGGGAGCTTCAAAGGCAGATCTTTTTTCTGTGGTCATCACATCACAGTATTCTACCCAGATAGCTTGATAACAATTTCTCTGATGTACAAAAAGAAACAGTGAAGTCACTACTTTTTGGACAACATTGTTTCTTTGATTATATTATGATCAGGTTTAAAGACCGGTACTCGTCAGTAATCATCTACTATTGCGTGTGTTCGAAAACGTCTGCCAGTCACGATGCTGTCAGTGACAAAATCCATAGCTTCTCGATCAACCAGATTTTTTCCTCAGTGAAGACCAACAATATGTGCGACAATTAATACTTCCCAGCCGGGTTTCACTTTGGCGCAATAGTCCAGCACATTGCTTATGGAGGTAGCCGCTGCCTCAGGGATAACAGAAAGAATACTCAATTTTTCTCTTATTCTCCCGGGTCAATTATGTTAATCCAATCCCTTTTGAACCGAAGGATTCAAGATTCCGGCAACATATCAGCTCAATGCCGGTATTACGTTGAAACCACGCTATCTTTGCGTGACCGGGTTTTTGTAGTGAAACGGAGCAATGAATCCTCCTGGATAAGGTTCATAACCCGTTGATGGCAGGTCCGGAGTGCCCCTGGCCATTGAATGAACTACGGGTGTCTTAACCCAGCCCTCATCAAGAGGCGTCCTAAAAGTTAGATAGTAGTGCATCTTTTTAAATTGCCAGATTCCTTTTTCTTTAATATATTCATCCTCATATACCCCGTGTCCTAACATTGCTCGTATATTGCCGTATAAAGGAACTGCCAGAAGCATCACACACTGCCACCTGCCTTTAGCGGTAGAGCTTTCTGGGTCCAGGTTAACCACTCCTTGAAGTTGCATATGTATTCCAAGTCCCATGGGATCAGAAGGCAGGCCGTTTTTCCCCAAAAAGCCTTTAAAGAATCTCGCAACTCCAGCTTTCCCGAGATATACGCCGCTGTCGCTGATCTCAAGTGATTCCGTGTTTTCTGAAAATAGATCAACCACATCATCCCAGAGGCGGTTATCCAGGTAAAACCCGTAAGCTCTTTGCAGTTTTTCTATCTGCTGAACATCCTCTACTTCGGCTATTTTACGTTCAAGGGTTTTTATCTTGGCTTCCATTCCTTTAATCGTCATGCAGATATCCTCCTTTAAAACGATGGAATTTAGACATGCGCAAAAAGAGAGCGTATTTTAAGTAGTCTTTAGAGACATAAAAATAAGAACATCTAACTATTTTATTGATTCCGAAGTCGTTTTTCAGCTGCTTTTTTTTGAAAATATGCATCATCCACCACTTTAAAACGGGGCGGATTTTTGGTCACAAACAGCGGAAGATCCCATTTCACTTCCTCGGGTCTTACCAGCGGTCTAAAACGCCCTTTTTGCTCCGCGATCTTGAGGTGAGGGATAAATTTCTTCTCAATGACGATGTTATGTGATCTGAGGAGCGGAGGGTAATTAAAGGATATTGCTCCTACCGGGCAAGTCTGCTCGCACATCCAGCACTGATCGCACTTTTGAAAAACCGGGGTACCGGTGATATCAATGCTTTGAGTGGGACAAAGGACCTCGCAATACCTGCACTTGATGCATTTATGCATATCTATTGTAAAACTCTGGGCGCGAGCCTGCTGTAACTCGGCATTCAGTTCGCCCGTGCTCTTTGCTCCGTATATTTCGCTGTAAAGTTCACTCTCAGGCAATTCCTGTATCAGGGAAGTTTCGCCGCGGTGAATTTTGCGGCTGCGCTCCACCATTTCCCTGCCAAACTCTTCGGCCTCGCGCAGATCTATCCAGTCCGGATGCCGGTCAGTAAAATATGGCTTGGGGACGTAAGGTGGATATACCGAACAATACCAGTTTTTGAAACCGATCACTATTAGTCCGAGTTCTTTCAGTGAAGTAACCGTATTCTTCATGAAATCAATTGGTAAGGCCGCATGAGTGTTAAAAACAAAACAGTGTTTACCGTTGAGATAACCCATTTTATCTATGAATTCTTTTAATTCTGCCGGCATTTTACCCAATCTCACGGGGCTACCGATTCCGATCAAGTCATACCCGGCCAAAGCCCCGGGATCAGTTTGCCTTAGGGACACCATCTTGCATTCTGTAACCAAGAGGTTTATCCCCTTTTGAATAGCCTTCCCGATTTGCCATGTATTCCCGGTATATGAAAGGCAGACCAAGATTGCTTTTACCATACGGGTTTCTCCTTCAAATGTCTTGATCGGGCTGGCATAACAGCCTAACTGATTTTAAACATATCACAGCCAATCTGCAATACAAAAAATACCAACGTTTTTAACTTTTTGATTTTATTGTCTGGAACTGCTAATATGAAATAACCAGGGGGAGTAGCCAACCAAATAAGGTTTGAATAGTCGTCAACACGGAGAGATTCTCCCGGCTATTCACTATATTAACTGAGATAGTGGCGAGACCAAGATAACTGTAACGGGTTATTGGTCTCGCTTTTTGTTTATGCGATATGGCAAAGGGATGGGATATGGATTTTAATAGTATATACCCGTGGGTTGGTTTTTAAGGCCGTCATTCTGATGCTGCTGGTGCTGTTTCCAGGTGTCTTTCATCGCCAGCCTTACCTGATCGCCACCCCCTAGGTGGCCACAGGATAGACAATCTTAATACTATAAGTTGATTGGATAAATGAATAGTTCAAGGGAGAAGTAAGCATGTGGTTGCAATTTAGAATGTATTTGTTGATAGCCCTGCTGTTCGGTATACTTTATGGTGCGCTGGTGGGATTGGGCTCCTGGATGGGCTGGGGCGGCACCTTAACCTATATCATAATGGCGGTGGTGATTCTGGGGCTACAATATCTGATCAGTCCGGTTCTGGTAGGCTTGACCATGAAAATCCGTTGGGTAACGGAGAAAGAAGAACCGGAATTACACCGGATTGTTAGTGAAATGGCTGAAAAAGCCCGCTTGCCTAAACCCAGGTTTGGAATCTCGGAACTGGCTATTCCCAACGCCTTTGCTTTCGGACGCAGCCAGCGAGACGGACGGATCTGTGTGACCAGGGGTCTCATCAGCCTCCTGAGCAGAGATGAACTGAGAGCGGTGGTGGGCCATGAGATGGCACACATCAAACACCGGGATATGGCTTTCATTACTCTGCTTTCAGCCATCCCAATGATTCTCTACTGGATAGCCTGGAACACGATGTGGGGAGGAATGTTCGGCGACAAGCGAGATAGCGGAAACAACGGCAATTATACCTTATTTATAGGAATTGCGGCGATGATTCTCTATTTCATAACCAATTTGCTGGTGCTCTATGGCTCCAGGATTCGTGAATATTACGCTGACAAGGGGAGCATTGAGATGGGGAATAAGCCCCATGATTTAGCCTCTGCTCTCTACAGGTTAGTTTTGGGAGATGCCCGGTTTAAAGGACGGGAGGAAATGAAACGGGTAGAAGGTATGAAAGCCTTATTCCTGAACGATCCGGCCCAGGCCTGGAATGAAGTGCGTGAACTGGCTCAGGTAGATAATAACCGCGATGGGAAAATCAACTGGAACGAACTAATGGAGTTGCGACAGAAAAAAATCAAATTGGGAGCTGGGGAAAAACTGATGGAAATCTTCACTACTCATCCTAATACCTTGAAAAGAATCCAGACTCTGGCTTCTTATGATTCATAGAAAAACTATAGTCCAGATTTGATCAGTAGTCAGTTGACATGCTGAATGACACAAGCTGGTACCAGCTTCCAGTTGAAGAAGTATTTAAAGACTTACGTTCAGAGAATACCGGGCTTGCCTCAAGAGAGGCCAAAACAAGATTGGGAAAGTATGGGTATAACGACCTTGAGGTCAAGAAACGGGGAACTCTTGCCTGGTTCTTGTTACAGTTCCGTAATCCTCTATTGTATATCCTGTTAGGCGCTGCCGTAGTCGCTTGCCTGCTGAGCGAATTCATAGATATGTGGGTAATAACCGGAGCAGTCTTGGCCAGTGTAGTGTTTTTTGCAAGTAGGAATTCCCCACTTGTGCAAAATATTCTCTCCAGCGCGGGTGGGGAAAACTAGATTAACATAGAGCTTTTATATTCTTCTTGTTATGTTCGTATTGCCGGATAATTTTCCTCAGTTGCTCGCAGATATCCTGCTCCGAATTTTCTAATGTTAGTCCATCCTCCGTTGTAACCTCCTTTCCGTAAAATAATAGCTAACAGTTCTTCTTCCTGAGCCGCCGGGATGGATGGCTGCCACCTGAGTTTCTCACTTTTTCGAGTTTAGTATCATTGTGTCCCAGTCTGGGCGTAGTAGTTAAGTAAAAACTGACATCTCGAAAAGAGTCAGCAGGATAAAGAAAAGCAGCCGGTGTCCCGTTGGATCGGTTAAATTTGGGCGATCGCAGTCTGGGGCAGCCCTGTGGTCAGTAAGTGTTGCAATATTAGCAATTTGCTTACTGAAGCTGGGATCTGGGCAAGGAAGAACTCTGGTCAAATCCTCTGTTCACCCTCTAGCCTGAGATCGGCCCCAGTCATCTGAAAAAACCTGACTGAGAGATCATTATCTACGGGTAATCGAAGTCAGAGTTTGAACCAGTTCCTCTGGTCTCTGCGAACCTATTAGCAGA
>DAOUAU010000353.1:0-7152 GCA_034433195.1 Dehalococcoidales bacterium | reverse complement strand
CGGGCCCTGGGCGGATTGGTGTACACCACCGGATACGAAGATCGTCCTCCACTGACCCCGGGATATGAACATACTTATTCCATTGCTGCCATGTATGCCGCAGTTGGCATTATGATTGCTATCAGTCACCGCGTTTTAACCGGTCTCGGTCAGCATATTGATGCCTCAGTTCAGCAGGCTTGCGTGGTTATCGCCTCGGCAGAAATCGAAGGTCCGTACGCCCTCTTCGGACGCGTCCTTTCCCGCCACGGACGGGCCCGAGGCTCCGTTACCCTGAAAGATGGTATCATTTTTTACAATCCCCTGCTCTGGGAATGCCAGGATGGCGATATCGCTTTTAATTTATTGATCAATCCTACTTCAGTGAAAGCCAATCTGGCCCTCATGGAGGGTCTCAAAAGAGATGGCATAGATATCAAGTTTTTAGCTGATTGGCAATGGGACAAACAGGGTTGGAAAGATATGTCTCTCGACCAGGCAAAAGAGGTCGTCAACATCATCGGTCAGTTCTTTAAAAAGCATACCAAAGCCGAACTTCTGGATCTGGCCATCAAGAACCGTTTCCAGCTCGGTCCTTGCAACGACGCCGCTGATGTTTTAAAACATCCTCAATTGGCTGAAAGAAACTTCTGGAAAGAAATTGATTATCCTGAACTGGGCACCAGCTTCAAATATCCGGGTTGGGCGGTTAAAATGAGTGAGCAAGATTGCGGTCCGCGTGTCCGCGCCCCCCGCATCGGTGAACACAATTCCGAGGTTTATCAGGAGCTTAAAATTTCGGCCAGTGAATTACGGGGATTAAAGGCCGCCGGGGTTATCTAACAACAAATTCAAAACAAACCTATCCGTTTCAGGAGGATTTAGTTGAATAAAAGACCTTTAGAGGGCGTTAAAGTTATCCAATTATGCTGGGCTGGCGTCGGTGTTTATACCACCAACTTTCTCAGTCATTACGGAGCTACTACTGTCAGAGTGGAAACCTCTACCTATCCCGACCCGGTCCGTACTTTTGAACCCTATGCCCAAACCACCAAACCCGGTGAACCGGTGGGTCTGGAACGCAGCGTTTTTTATTCCATCACGCATACCGCTCCTGAGCTGGGAATGGTTTTGAATTTGAAGCAGCCGGAGTCTATGGAGGTTTTCAAGAAACTGGTCCTCTGGGCAGATATCGTGGCGGAAGGTTTCCCGGCCGGGGTCATGGATAAGATCGGATTGGATTATGAAGGCCTCAAGAGAATCAAACCTGACACCATCATGATGCGTTCCTGCGGTTACGGTCATTCCGGAGCCATGTCTGCCCAACCCGGTTTCGGGAGCATTATAACCGCAGTTACCATGATGGATATTTTCACCGGTTGGCCGGACCGGCCTCCTTTGGCCCCCACCACATATTACACCGACCAACTGGTACCGATGTACTCCGCCCCGGCTATCATGGTAGCTCTGGATTACAAACGCCGCACCGGTAAGGGTCAGTATATTGATCAGTCTCAGATGGAATCCGGCCTCAACTTCGTCACCCCCTTGATTCTGGACTATCAAGCCAATCAACGTAAACCAGCGCTCAAAGGCAACCGCAGTGATTACGCCGCCCCCCATGGAGTCTATCGCTGCCAGGGTGAAGACCGCTGGGTGGCTATTGCCGTGACTACTGAAGAAGAATGGGCTGGCTTCAAAAAAATCCTGGATAATCCGGCCTGGGCTAACCTTCCGGAATTCTCAAACATGGCTGAATGTGTCAGGAATAGCGATAAACTGGATGAATTGGTGGCCGATTGGACCGCCGGTTTGACCCCTGAGCAAGTGATGGGTGTCCTGCAGGGTGCCGGCGTAGGGGCTGGTGTGGTTTCCACCTCCAAAGATCTGGATAATGATTTACAGCTCGGTTATTATAATTTCTACCGTCAGATAGATCACCCCTATATGGGCAAGTTGCGTTATTATCATCCGGCGGCTTTAAAATTATCGCGCGCTGAAACCGAAGTTAAAATGCCGGTCTTGCTGGGTGAGCATACGGATTACGTTTGCCAGAATTTCCTGGGTTTGTCGAAAATAGAAATTGAAGACTTGCGTACCAAAGGCGTTTTTAAATAAAAACAGCCAGTCATCATGTCGAACACATTCAACACCTGAAGTAATATTGAGGTAACAACATCACTGTGTCCGGCTACAGGTCACGCAAATCCGCATATCAACTGGTAGTCTGTTCCGGTTTGCCTTACAATCATATATGGATGTCCGTACGGTAACCCGCTGTATCAAACAGGCGGGCAATTTCCGGAATATTGGGAGAAGAGTCTGTGCTATGAATTCGAACCGTAGAGACCCTGAACCTGATCACAATTTCCCAGCCAGGCTAACAGACGTCAGTCTCTGTAAACAGAGGTTTGTTAACCTTCATTTTCAATTGCCTGAAAAATTGCTTTCATCTCGTTTTCATGGCAAATTTACACGATCGAGGCATTCTTGTTGCGGAACCATTTTCTGATTTGTAATTTCTGATTTTATTGCGTTATGAGGTATGTGATGACAACTAATCAATCAATCAAATCGGTTTTACCGCCCATTCGCATTCTGGATTTGACCGAGGGTGGCTGTATGTTAGGCGGACGCTTGTTGGGGGACGCCGGTGCTGATGTTATCAAGATCGAGGCTCCCGGCGGCAGTCCATCACGCATCTGGCCCTTCTACCATGACTCCTTGATTCCTGAAAAGAGCCTTTTCTGGTTTGCCTATAACGCCAATAAAAGAGGCCTGACTCTGGATATACACCGGAAAGAAGGCCGGGAATTATTTCTGAAACTGGTTAAAACCGCCGATGTCGTGATGGAATCCTTTGAACCGGGTTATTTGAAAAACCTTGGCCTCGGCTACGAAGACCTTTGTCGGGTCAAGAAAGACATCATTGTCACCGCTGTAACGCCTTTTGGGCAGAACGGACCCAAGGCTCATTACAGCGCCAGCGCCTTAACGGTTTGGGCCAGCGGCGGGTATTTGAATGCTTGCGGCGACCCCGACCGCGCTCCCGTCTGGATTACCCTGCCCCAGACTTATCTGTTTGGCGGCTGCGAAGGCGCCATTGGTTCTCTGGCTGCCTATCTTTACCGCATGGATACCGGAGAAGGTCAGTTGGTGGATGTGTCCATGCAAGAAGCCGCCGTCTCCCCCAACATGAACGTCCTGCAGATGTGGGACCTCAACAAACTGGAGTTCAAACGAGTCGGTTCGGCCTCCTATGTAGCCGGGACCGGTGTTAGACAGCATATCTATTTTAAGTGCCGGGATGGCTTTGTCATGATCCTGGCTATCGGCGGCAATGATCCTTATGCCACCTCATCCGAGAAACTGGTGCAGTGGATGGATAAAAGCGGTATGGCACCTGACTGGCTTAAAGCCTTGAATTGGTGGACGGATTTCAATGCCTCCTCCCTTAATCAGGCTACCGCCGATAAGGTGGGAGAAGCGATTGAAAAATTCACCATGACCATGACCAAGGACGAACTCTACCAGGTGGGAGCCTATGAGTATAAAATTTTGATTGCTCCCGTCTCCAGCACCAAAAATATTACAGAAGATATCCAGCTTAAAGCACGCCATTACTGGATGAGTATACATCATCCCGAACTGGACCAGGATATCCCCTATTCCGGGCCCTTCATCAGGTTCAGTGAAACTCCCATCCAGTACCGCCGCCGGGCGCCTTTGCCCGGTGAACATAACAGCGAAATTTACAGCGGTGAACTGGGTCTCACCGAACTGGAACTCGGCGTCCTGAAAACCAAAGGAATTATCTAGTCTCTGATAACCCTGCCATTTCCCTTCTCCTGAAATGAGCAGATGGATGATAGTGCATTTAAAACTTGAAAATGGCAACACATAACTTGGAAAAGAGGTACAACATGAAAAAACTTTTTGAAGGCATTAAAATCGCCGAATTCGCCTGGGTGGTGGTTGGTCCCGCCAGTTCCCGTTATCTGGCCGACCACGGCGCCACCGTAGTTAAAATTGAGTCCCACAAGCGGCTGGACACCAACCGTGTCAACAGCCCTTTCGTCAATAATCAGCCAACTCCTGACAGCAGTATGTTCTTCGGCCGCCATAATCCCAACAAACTGAGCGTCTCTATCGACCTCCAGAACCCCAGCGGACGTAAACTGGCCTGGCGCTTGATCAAATGGGCGGATATCGTAACCGAATCCTTCTCACCCGGCACCATGGAAAAATGGGGTTTTGGCTTTGACGATATCAAAAAAGTGCGCCCGGATATCATTTATTTCAGCTCTTCCATGCAAGGCCGCGGCGGTCCCCATTCCAGCTATGCCGGTTATGGACAGAATGCCTGCAATTTTAGCGGATTTACCGAGCTCACTGGTTGGCCGGACCGCATGCCTTCAGCTCCGCACGGCGCATATACCGATTACGTTTGCGCCCGCTTGAGCGCTTTTGCCTTGCTGGCGGCACTGATCCACCGCCGTAAAACCGGCCAGGGCCAATACATCGAACAATCCCAGTTTGAATCGTCCCTGCACTTTCTGCTGCCCGCGGTGATGGATTATCAGGTCAATGGGAACATCATGCGCCGTAACGGTAACCGCACCCCGATCGCTGCCCCTCATGGCGTATACCAAAGCCAGGGTGAGGACCGCTGGATCGCCATCAGCGCCATGAATGAAGATGAATGGTCCAAATTTTGCCAGGCTATCGGCAATCCGGGACTGGCCCAAAACGAAGATTTTTCTACTTTGAAAAATCGCAAAGCCCACGAGGATGCGCTGGATGAATTGGTAACTGATTGGACCAGGCAGCGCACCAATGTTGAAGCAGAGGCCATTTTACAGAAAGCCGGAGTCCCCTCCCATATCGTCTCACGGCCATCTGACGTCTATAAAGATCCCCAGCTGGCGGCCCGCAATTACTTCGTGCCAATCAATCACGCCGTAATGGGCGTCCAGAAGTTTGAACCCCAGGCTTGCTTTATCATGTCAAAAACTCCCCGTGAACTAACCAAACCGTCGCCCCTGATCGGCGAGCATAACGAATACGTCTTCAAAGAGTTATTGGGCATGGCCGATGATGAAATAGCCGAACATATCATTGATGGATCCATCACCACCGAAATGGCAGGCCCCATGAAAACCACTTTCTAAAAAAATGCCTCCGGCTTGTGCCTTTAAAAAAGCCCTCTCTAATAAAATGGGAGGGCTTTTACAATGCAACGTGCCTCTCATGCCCTTCCATCCGCACAGACGATTTGCGGTCTGTGTTCGTCTTTATCTTGTTCGTCTTTATCTTTGAAAGCCTCAATCCTAAATGCTACAATTAGATTATTCGTCAAATTTCGGGCAGAGCAAATAAAATCAGGAGCTAGATAATGTTACAGGATATTCTTAAAATTCTGGAAAAGGATGCCCGCACCAGCGTCAAACAAATAGCTACTGTAACCGGCTTGCCGGAGAATAATATAAAGCAAACCATCAAAAAGGCGGAAGAAGATCAGGTTATCCTGAGATATAAGACCATCATCAACTGGGAAAAAATTGAAAATGATCATGTCTTTGCCCTGATTGAGGTTAAAATCTCACCTCAGAGAGATGTTGGTTTTGATGCCATCGCCGAAAGGATTTACCGCTTCCCTCAGGCACATACTGTTTACCTGGTTTCAGGGACTTATGATCTGCTGGTGATCGTGACCGGCAAGACTATCCAGGAAGTGGCTAATTTCGTTTCCCAGAAGCTGGCTCCGGTGGAGGGTGTCCAGAGCACCGTCACTCACTTCATGCTCAAAAAGTATAAGGAAGACGGCGAAATTCTGGGGGCCAAAGAGGAGCTAAAACGGCAGCAGTATATGCCTTAATGGCTCTCAGCCGCCAGCCTTTGTCAGGCGGTTTTTCAACAGATGCTTTTTCATTGAAAACTAAAATCAATTTGCGGCTTCATTTCGCAAACAGCATGCCATTGTAAAAAATCACATTATGTTTCAATCTTAAATTATCGGGATTTTCCTGGCTGTTTCAGATTTGTAGATAATTGGTGATTTCTGGTTATTTTGATTCATAAGGAGCATTAAATGCCTAAGATACATCAAGGAAAAGTGTCTCCGGTTTGCAGTACCGTCGCCGATATGCCGCCATCCGGTATACGTAAATTTTTTGATCTGGTTTCTACCATGAAAAATGTGATCTCTTTAGGGGTGGGTGAACCGGATTATGTCACTCCCTGGCACATTCGTGAGGCCGGTATTTATTCCCTGGAAAAGGGCTATACCATGTACACCTCTAACTCCGGCACACCCGAGCTGCGTGAAGAAGTAGCCCGTTACCTGGCTAGCCGTTATCAGGTCAAATACCAGCCGATGGGAGAAATTCTGATTACCACTGGAGTCAGTGAAGGTCTTGATCTGGCCATGCGGGCTGTGTTAAACCCCGGGGATGAGGTCATCATGTCAGACCCCTGTTATGTTTCATATTCGGCCTGTGTATGCCTGGCCCGCGGCGTGGCGGTTCAAGTGCCCGTCCGGGTAGAAAATAATTTTGAGCTGCAAGCTGAAGACATCGCCCGGTACATCACCCCTAAAACCAAAGCCATTTTGATTGGCTACCCGTCTAATCCCACCGGAGCTATGATTTCGCGTGAGAAATTGACGCAAATTGCCGCGCTGGCCAAAAAACATGGCCTGCTGGTGATTTCCGATGAAATCTACGCCCGACTGGTTTACGGTACTGAAGAGCTCTGCTTCTCAGCCTTGCCCGGCATGCGCGACAGCACCATTTTGTTGGGCGGCTTTTCCAAAGCCTATGCCATGACCGGCTGGCGGCTGGGTTACGCCTGCGGCAATGCTGAAATTATTGGCGCCATGACCAAGATTCACCAGTATACCATGCTGTGTGCTCCCATCATGGCTCAGAAAGCAGCGCTCGAGGCCCTCAAGAACGGTGAGCCGGCGGTCAATGAGATGGTGGAGGATTATAACCGCCGCCGCCTTCTCATGGTCAAGGGCTTTAATAACATCGGTTTGAAATGCTTTGAACCCAAAGGTGCCTTTTATGCTTTCCCGTCTATCCAGAACACCGGTATGACTTCCGAGGAGTTTTCTGAAAAACTGCTCAAGGCGGAGACCGTGCTGGTAGTTCCCGGAACCGCCTTTGGCGC
>DAOUAU010000352.1:0-3318 GCA_034433195.1 Dehalococcoidales bacterium | reverse complement strand
AGGTTAGCTATCACTTTATCACCATGTAATGAGGAAACATCCGGTAGATCCTTTATCCCTATCCCTCCCCAGTTTTTCACCGGAGAATCACCGCTGTGCGCGGAAGAATCAGCATGACTGCCGGTGCCGTATTTGTGAAAACGCTCAAGAAACAATTTGGATGACAGAGCATGTTCCTGACGCAATTTGGCAGCGCTCTCCGGATCAAACACCGGAACTTTTTGCGCGCCTCTAACTACCACCGCCTTGAGTTTTTTGGAACCCATCACAGCACCCAGGCCCGAACGTCCGGCAGCATCGCCGTGATTGGTGATGATACAGGCTACCCGGGATAGCTTTTCTCCGGCAGGACCGATTACCGCCGCCCTAGCGCCCGGATATCGTGTTTCCAAAATATCCTCCACTTCCATGGTCAATTTGCCCCATAACCGGGAAGCATCTTTAATCTCCGGCCGGCCGTTATCAATCAACAAATAAACCGGTTTGGGTGCCATGCCGGTGAACATGACACCGTCATATCCGGCAAATTTCAGGTAAGGGCCAAAATACCCTCCGCTATTGGCATCACCCCATCCGCCCGTTAAAGGGGATTTCCCGACTGCCGCAAAGCGGGCTCCCACCATGGCCGGGGTGCCGGTTAACGGTCCCGGCATCAAACCGAAGATATTTTCCGGTCCCAGCGCATCCACCCCGGCTTTTTGCCGGTCATAGATCAACCTGGCCGCCAGACCATAACCGCCAATATACTGACGGCAGGTTTTTTCATCCAGGGACTCTTCTTTAAATGTTCCTGCGGTCAAATCAACCCACAGGAGCTTCCCCATATACCCGCCTGACATCGCGTTCTCCTTATTGATATTTCAAGCCAAGGGTTCGCACGTGCCGTTCTCTCCGTCACCATCAGATTCGCTCTTATTCTTTCCAGTCGAAGGGAGAGAATGGAAAAGCAGAATCTACCATTCAACGATGGGTAATTTGCTGGAAAGCCCGCTATCCTTGAATTTCTCCTTCCAATGTCCGGCGGGACAATAAGCCAGGCACTTTCCGCACTTCCAGGTGGGTGAAGCCTGCAGGCCACCCATGGGGTCATGCATACTCATCACTGCGGCATTCACTTCCTGGGCGGTAGCTTCACAGGAAGACACCAAATCTTTTTCACCACCCACTTTTTTCATTAAACCGTGAGTTGCAATACGGCAGCGCGTCATATCAACATGGCAGTAATCATAAGTTTTATTACCGTTTTTATCGGTATATTCCACTCTTCGAGCCGGTTTTTCCCCATACTTGCTTAGTGCCCCGGTGGGACACACGGTGGTACAAATCTTGCATTTGGTGGGATCACACAAGGGTGAACCGCTGTACATCGGATCCGGTTCAAGCTCAGCAGTGGTTAATATTGCACCAAATCTGTTTCTGGGACCAAATTGGGGAGTCAGAACTATACTCATCCACCCGAATTCTCCCAGACCGGCAGCTACCGCGGCATGCCGCTGACTGACCGCCATGCCGGCTTGCAGCGGACCAACCTGGGTAGGAGCGGCGATAAAGCTGGAATTACGTTCTATGAACTGTGCCATGTTGTAGACTGAAAAAAGTAGATGGAAATTTGGGGTAAGAGTATAACCATGAGTACCGTACAGCGCCTGGGCTCCCTTTTTGCCGTCTTCAAAATTCCTGAATATGCTTTGTACCACGCCATCCGGCAGACGAGTACCAATGGAAATAACCGATCTGCAACCCGGCAGCACATCCGTTGGATGCGTCCCTTTGGGAGCATTTTCAAAGCGTGAAACCGGGGCTATTCCGCACAGGTCCATCCCAATGGTGTGGGCATACTCTTTAATTGATTGTTCAAAACTCATAACCATCCTCCTTTTTTTATATCTCAGCAGGTTTGCCCAGGGGGGCGGAAATTTCTATTACCTGACCAACTATTTTGGATGAGACATCCGAAACTAAAAAACCGACTGCCCAGGCTATTTCCTGGGGAGTAACAGTCTTGCCGATTTTGGCCAAATTCTCTACCAGACCAACCATCTGGACGGCATCTCCCGATTTATGGAAATTGGTATTACCCGGACCGGGAGCGATAACATTGATATTTATACCATGAGGACCGTACTCACCAGACAGGTTCTTGCTCAACATTGTAACGGCCGCTTTGGCGGCGCAATAGGGGCCTGCTCCGGAAAGACCGGTGGGCTGGTTGGCGGCATGTGTTGAAAAATTTACAATCTTGCCATATTTTCTTGAGAGCATATGCGGCAGTATGGCATGAAGCATGTTCATAGTGCCGCGAAAATTAATATTAACATCTATATCCCAGTCATCCAGATTGTATTTGATAAATGTTTTGATACCGCTGGCGCGGCCGGCCGTATTGACCAGAATATCAATATATCCGAATTCCGCAATGGCTTTTTTAACCGCTTCCTCCGTTTCAGCCTTTTTTGTGATATCAACTTTGATGGCCACTGCCCGGCCTCCCTCAGCTTGCACCTCCGCTGCCGTTTTTTCAGCGCCTTCAATATCAATATCGGCACAAATCACATCACAACCTTCTTGAGCCAGAAAGAGGGCAACGCCCTTGCCGAAACCGATCTGACTGCCGGTTCCGGTGACCATGGCTTTTTTGCCTTTTAGCTTTAGATCCATCATTACCTCCTTCAATACATATTCTTCAATACCCTTAATCACTTCTCCCGATTCGGCACCTTGTCAATCCTGGCATTACCACAATATGGAAATTTACTTCCGAAATAGGTTAAACTGATTATAGCATAACTGGTAGAAATCCAGAAAATCTTTCTGACTCTCCCGGAGATGCTAAAAATCTAAATAATTGAGTGCAGCCAGGCATGTCTAACCAATCTAAAAAAACTGAAAATAAACCGGCGGCGGTGCAATCCATTTTCCGGGCTGCCGGCGTGTTAGCCTGTATTGGTAATCGCATGAATTCGATGACTGATATCGCACAGGCGTGCCAGCTAAGCAATTCCACTGTGCACCGCCTGTTACAGGCGCTGGAAGATTCCAATATGGTGATCCAGGACCCCATCAGCCGCAAGTATTACTTTGGCGATCTGATCACCCGCCTGGTTTCAGATATCCAGGTACCCCATGAGTATATGATTACCGTAGCGAAAGACCATCTGGCTTATCTGGCAGATAAAACCTCAGAAACCATCTCTCTGGCGGTACTGGTTGGGCAGCAATACAATGCGGTATATGAAATCCCCAGCAAACATAAACTCAGAGTAGTGGAAACGGGGATTAACGTAGTGGAACCTTTGCAGCCCTCAGGAGCAGCCGCGA
>DAOUAU010000351.1:0-8272 GCA_034433195.1 Dehalococcoidales bacterium | reverse complement strand
TTGCTCTCTTTGAAACTGACAGCCAGGAAAAGGTTAAAACGGCCTGCTCCGCAGCAGAGATGACAGGGCGGCTGAGCGTTTGTCTGGAAGCGGAAATTGGGAAATGGGGACTTCAGGATTTATTACAAAAAGTTGAACTCCCGCTGGTGCCGGTGCTGGCTGAGATGGAAGCTAATGGAATCAAACTGGATGCCTCAATTTTGAAAGAGATGTCCGGACGTTTGGGTGGTCAGCTGCATGTTTTGGAAACTCAGATTCATCAACTGGCGGGAGAGGAATTCAACATCAACTCACCCCAGCAGATCGGCGCTATCCTGTTTGAAAAATTAAAGATTCCCGGAAAAAAAGTACATGGAAAATATACAACAGATGCTTCCGTGCTGGAAGGTCTGACCGAATATCCGATTGTAAAATTTCTGCTTGAATACCGGCAGTTGATGAAGCTGAAATCAACATACATAGACGCGCTGCCGGAACTGATCAACCCGCACACCGGGCGGCTGCATTCCAATTTCAATCAAACCCGCACCACCACCGGCCGGCTTTCCTCAAGCGACCCGAATTTGCAAAATATTCCGGTTAAAACCGAACTCGGACGTGAAATCCGTCAAGCCTTTGTGGCCCCGGATGGCTTTATTTTGATCGCCGGAGATTATTCCCAGATTGATCTGCGGGCGCTGGCGCACCTTTCCAGGGATGCCCATTTGTTGGAAGCCTTCCGCCAGGATAAGGATATTCACTCCGCCACGGCGGCCCAGCTTTTCGGAGTGCCTATCAATGAGGTTAAACCGGAAATGCGCCGGCTGGCCAAGACAGTCAACTTTGGCGTGATTTACGGGATGAGTGAATTTGGTTTGGAACAGGCCACCGAGCTCTCCCGGCAAGAAGCTGGCAAATTCATCACCGCCTATTTTGAAAAATACCCCGGTGTCACCCGCTATATGGAAGAAACCAGGGCTCAAGCCCGCAACAAAGGCTATGTTGAGACTTTGCTGGGACACCGGCGCTATGTCCCGGAGGTGCTTTCTCCCAACCGGCAGACCCGCGAGGCCGCCGAACGGATGGCCATCAACATGCCGGTGCAGGGCACTTCATCTGACATTATTAAAGTAGCCATGATCGATTTGCATCAAGAGATTAAAGAAAAAGGCTTCAAGAGCAAGCTGATCTTGCAGGTGCATGATGAGCTGATATTCGAAGTGCCGCTCTCAGAGGTGGAAATCATGACGCCACTGATCCGGGAAAAAATGTCCGCAGCGATCAAACTGGATGTGCCGCTTAAGGTGGACATCAAGTCAGGGCAAAATTGGGGAGAAATGGAGTAGGGCCGGAAGGCGGCAAAACCAAAATTGAAAGTGAAAAGTTAAGGAAAGAAACCGTTTATGCCTGAATTACCTGAAGTTGAAACTACCGTCAATGAATTAAAGCCGCTGGTGACTGGCAGAAAGATAGTAACAGCCGAGGTTTTCACTGAGCGAACCATATCTCAGCCCTCCGGAGAGGAATTCATCCGCCAGATAACCGGTAAAACTATCCGGGGCGTCAGCCGCCGCGGTAAATATCTGGTTTTTGAACTGGACGCTGGCTGGCACTGGATAGTCCATCTGCGCATGACCGGCTCGATGCTGGTAAAGCCCGCCGGAACTAACGAGGAAAAGTTTCTACGCGTTCTGATTGCGCTGGATAACCAGACTGCCATCAATTTCCGCGATCCCCGCCGTTTTGGCAGGATGTGGTTGGTTAAAGACACTGCCGAAGTAGTGGGGAAACTTGGCATTGAGCCTTTGACAGCGGATTTTACTGCGACAATTTTAGGGGAAATACTAAAAGGTAAAAAAAATCCTGTCAAAGGGTTGCTGCTGGACCAGACGCTGATTGCCGGAATCGGTAATATGTATGCCGATGAAGCGCTTCACATGGCCGGAATCCATCCCATGTGTCAATCCGACAGCCTTACCAGAACAGAAACCAAACGCCTGCATGCGGCTATTCAGAAAGTGTTGCAGCAAGGCATTCAGGGAAAAGGCGCCAGTACGGACACTTTTTACCGTCCGGAAGGCGCTAAAGGCCTGGCTCATCTGCAATTTAAAGTGGCTCATCGCAGAGGGGAGAAGTGCCTGGTTTGCGGGGCGCTGATAGAACGTATTGTGGTCAGGCAAAGGGGTACTTACTGTTGTCCGCAGTGCCAGAAGCCGAAGTTGAAAGGCACTGGTTAAAAGTCAATTCCCTGACCTGTCAGACATACCAATTTTGATCTCTGTTTAGCTTTGCCGGAGACGTTTTCAGGACACCCATCAGGGCCAGTCAGGTGATTCAGGGGTTTCAAGTTTCAATTCACCAGTATCAGTGTATAGGGATAGGGATACCCCATCACCCTTAATCCTCTCACTCAGAGGTGAGAGGAGACTTAAAACGAACGTAGCAGGAAACAATTTCAGGAAATCACCTGAAGATATCTCAGATTTTGTATCTCAGCCTCATTCATTCCTAATAACGTACCCAGAATATAGTCATTATCCTGTCCACGCAGAGGAGCGCTCCGGCGGTATTCAGCCGGGGTGTCAGAAAGACGTATAGGGCAGGCATCGCTGATAGTATCACCTTTTCCGGACTGCTCCAGATGTATGAAAAAACTACGCTGCTGCAATTGGGGGTCATTGACCAGGTCGGCCGCGGTCCTGACGGCTTCAGCCGCGATGCCGGCCGCTTGCAAGGTTTCCGCCGCGTCTCCAGCAGCCTGCCGCAGTGTCCAGCGGGTAATGAGCTGATCCAGCTCGGTAAAATTTTTTTGCCGGTCTGACAGCCTGTCAAAGCGGGCATCTGCGACCCAGGCCGGAAGCCCGATGGCTTTTTTGAAATTTTGCCACTCCTGATCGGATGACACTGTGATGGCGCACCACTGGTCTGCGCCCCGGCAGGGGTAGACGCCCTGCGGAGCGGCCACAGCCGAATGATTGCTCATTACAGCAATTTTCTTCCCAAAGCGTGTTTGCTGCATAAAAGGGTCTGCCAGAAGGCTGAGCATGGTTTCGGTCTGGGAAAGATCAATGAATTGTCCTTCTCCGGTCCTGTCCCGGTATTCAAGGGCACCTTGCAAGGCCAGTGCGCCGTACAGGCCGGCGATATGGTCGGAATATGAATAGCCTAAACCCACCGGCTCATTTTCAGAGTAAGCGGTGAGGCAGGTCATTCCGGCAATGGCCTGAACAGCCGGACCAAAACCCACATAGTCCCGGTATGGGCCGCTGTGCCCTGTCAGTGAGAGACTGAGCAGAATAATATCAGGTTTGAGTTTTTTTAATTCAGGGTATTCCAGCCCCCAGCCAGCCATCACACGGGGACTGAAATTTTCTATCACCGCGTCACTGATGGTTATCAGGCGGCGGACAATTTCCAGCCCTTGAGGTTTGGTAACATCCAGACCAAGTCCTGATTTATTGCGGTTCCAGTGATTGTGGTAAGCCCGGCTGTAACGGTCCGGGGCTTCCGGTAAAAGGGGTTGAATTTTTATTACTTCAGCACCGAAATCAGCCAGCAGGCGGGTAGCGAAGGGCCCGGCCAGAACCCAGCTAAAATCCAGAATTCGGAGGCCTTCGAGTACAGATCGCGATGTTGCTCCAGACATTTTTTAGTCCTGCGTGGGGGAGCGCTCAGGAGAGGATTTGTCCACCAGATTATGCAGGCGTTTCAGTAACAAGCGATAGTCAAAAGGCTTGGTGATATAATCATCCGCTCCCAGGGTGAGGGCCTGGGCGATGATGTCCGGACTATGCCGGGCGCTGAGCACCGCGATCGGAACCTGAGAGAAAGCGCGCATGCGCTTTATAAAATCAATGCCGTCAATGTCCGGCAAGCCAAGGTCAATCAAGACGGCATCAAATTCTTCTGTTCTAAGAATCTGTAAAGCTTCCAGACCTTTTCCGGTTGATTTGAGATGGCTGGAAGGTTCAAAGATATTCAGGCACAGCCGGATGGATTCAACCGTGGTGATGTCATCCTCGATCAGCAACAACCGCATCATTTTACCTCTTACAGTAACATTATAACAGACTCTGGATTTATTTTAACGGTTTTGATCGGGATGCTCAGGCTAAAAGTGCTGCCCGAACCTGTGACAGGGTTGGACAAGGCTGGCCTGGTCTTCTGGTGTGATGCCGGTTACCCGGTCCTGGACATCAATACGCCAGGATTCTCCTTTTCATCCATCCGGCATATCGAGATTCGGATATCTGCCAGCCACAGCCTCAATCCCCGCCTGCCATTAAATTACAGTTTTTCATAATACAAACCGCAATCAAAGAGATTGAACCGAAACAAGAAATGAGCCTGGCGGGGCGCTCCGCTATTCGAACATGATGATATTGCGGATGGCCTCACCCTTTTCCACGGATGCGATGGCGGTGTTGATTTCAGACAGCCGGTAGTGCCCGGAAATCAATTCATCCAGTTTGAGCTTATCGGATTGATACAGCTCAATAAGTTTGGGGATATCAACTTGCAGGTTGATTGAGCCCATATGGCAGCCGGTGAGTACCCTTTCAGGGCCGATAAAATCGTAAGGAGAGAGGCGCATCCTGTCCACCGGGTCTGGCAGACCGATCAGGACGGTCATACCGCGCCGTCCGGACATCTGAAATCCCTGCTCCATCGAACTGGTGTTACCAACTGACACAAAAACATAATCAGCCCCACGTCCGGAGGTCAAATTTCTGACTGCTGTAACGGCATCACCCAGGCGGGCATTGACGGTGTGCGTGGCGCCAAAAGAAAGGGCGGTTTGCAGTTTGCTATCTGATACATCTACCGCGATGATGGGATAGGCTCCAGACAAGACTGCACCCTGAACGGAATTCAGTCCCACTCCGCCTACCCCTACCACCACTACGCTGCTGAGTGTTTCAACCTTTGCCCGGTTAACCACCGCTCCAAAACCAGTGATTACCCCACACCCCAAAAGGGCTGCCCTATCCATAGGGATAGTAGCCGGAATTTTGACCGCCTGAGACTGGTCGACCAGTGCAAATTCAGCAAAACTGGCGACCTGGGCCAGGTTTTCTACGCTTTGCCCGTTGCGCTTGTGCAGTGGGCTATGCTTTTTCAAGGGAAACTCGGATTCACACAAGTGGGGCAAACCACCGGAGCAATACAGGCAATGTCCGCAGGAGGCTACCAAAGAAATCACCACCCGGTCGCCCGCTTTCAGCGCTGTCACTCCCGCACCTACTTCAGCCACATATCCGGCGGATTCATGCCCGGCCAGCAAAGGGGTGTTAGCCGACAATGCTCCGCGTATGGCGTGGATGTCACTGCCGCAAATCGCGGTAGCTGCCAAACGGACCTTGATTTGTCCGCCGGCGGGCGCAGCCATTTCAATATCTTCAATCTTCAGAGGCTGTCCGAATTGATTACAAACCGCGGCTTTCATGTTCTCACCTGTATCATCATAAGATAGCCATCAGCGTCAAGCAGTAAATTCAGTCATACCTGATTGGCTGATATCAATGAGCACAGAGAAGGACCTTTAGCTGGTGCTCAGGCGAATGAATTGCCCCACCATATAGCTGCAAACATCGGAAGCCAGGAAGGCCACCACCGGCGCCACATCCTGGGGAGTGCATAGTCTTTTTAGAACTGATCTTTGACGATTGGATTCCATGAAAGCCGGGTCATTGCGTACCACCAGTCCGGTTTCTCCCAGACCGGGAGCGATACCATTGACGATGATGCCGGAGGGAGCCACCTCCAGTGCCAAAGCATGAGTAAAAGCTTCCACGCCGGCCTTGGCAGCACCGTATACCGATATGGTCGGAATACCCTGCCCACCCGAAGTATTGATGATGCGGCCGTATTTTCGCTGCATCATGAAAGGAATAACAGCCTGGGCAACGTTCATTTGCCCCCGCAGATTGATATTGATATCGATATCCCAATCAGACTGGGTCATGTGCATGAAAGGTTTTTCTTTACTGCTGGCTCCGGCGTTATTAACCAGAATATCAATGCGGCCCCATTTTTCGATGATGGTATTAACCATCTGATCCACATCCGGACGATTGGTGACATCCAGTCTCACCGGCATTGCCCGGACTCCCGATTTTTGCGCTTCATCCGCCGTTTTTTGCGCCCCGTTCAGATCAATATCGGCCGAAATGATATCACAGCCTTCGCGCGCCAGTGTCAGGGCAATCTCTTTGCCATAGCCTATTTGACTGGCGGTGCCGGTGACCAGAGCGATTTTTCCTTGCAATTTCAAGTCCATATCAACCTCCTGAACGAAATCCGTAAAAATTATACGCGCCGCTGAAAAATTCTGATTCCAGATAAATTCGAACCAAGCAGTCTCGCCCTTGTGGGATTAAATGTTATTATATATCCAGGTCAGAACCGAATTTTGACGTTTCAAGCAATCTTAAAAACTTGTTCGTTATCGATTATACTCAAAATTATTCTGAATGGCTAGTCGGACTTTTTTAAAAATTGCCTATTGACAATCTGCCGGGATATCTTTTATACTTTACAGCGTAGTAGAAAATCTCGGGGGTGTTGTCTCCTCATTTTTTCCCAGGTCCAGTTGATTATCTGCTGCATTATAACTCAAACCTGCTTTATGGTTGATTTTTAAAAAACCGAGGAAGGAAGAATGGCAAGACTACTAGAAGTAAAAAACCTGCAAACCCAGTTTAAAACGGAGAGCGGTGTGGTGAGGGCAGTGGATGATGTTTCTTATCACATTGACGAGCAGGAAATCGTGGGTGTGGTGGGAGAAAGCGGTTGCGGCAAGTCCGTCAGTCAATTATCCGTCATGCGCCTGATAAACACACCCGGAAAAGTGGTCGGCGGACAGATCATATTTGATGGTCAAAACCTGCTCAACTATACCGCCAATGGACCCGAAATGCGCGCGATTCGCGGCGCCAAAATTGCGATGATTTTCCAGGAGCCCATGACCTCTTTGAATCCAGTGCTAACCATTGGACGGCAGTTAACGGAAATGCTGGAGCTGCACCTGGGTATGAAAGGTGAAGCAGCCAAAAACCGGGTGGTTGAGTTACTTAACCTGGTAGGTATTCCGGGTGCCGAGAGACGGTTGGATGATTATCCCCATCAATTCAGCGGCGGCATGAGACAAAGAGTGATGATTGCCATGGGACTTTCCTGTAATCCGAAAATGCTGATTGCTGATGAACCTACCACCGCTCTGGATGTCACCACCCAGGCTCAACTGCTTGAGCTGATGAAAGGCATGGTGGAAAAGTTCAACAGTTCGCTGGTCATTGTTACTCATAACCTGGGTGTGGTGGCCCGTTATGCCAGGAGAATTTACATCATGTATGCCGGGCGTATTGTTGAATCAGGAAGCTGTAAAGACATTTTTCGTGCTCCCCGGCATCCCTACACCATCGGCCTGTTAAGATGTGTGCCTCGACTGGATGAGGAGGTTGGCCGCAGGCTGGAACCCATCAAAGGTCTTCCGCCGAACTTGATCAAGATGGCCAAGACTTGCGCTTTTCTTCCCCGCTGTCCCTATGCAATTGAAAAATGCAAGGTAGAACCCTGGCCGGATTTGCGGTTGGTTGGGAACCAGCAGTATATACGCTGTTACGTTAATACTGAGGAGATAAAGAAGTGAGCTCACAGACAAGTGATATAATACTGGATGTCAAAGATCTTAAGATGTATTTCCCGGTTACGCGCGGGCTTTTACGCCGTAAAGTAGCGGATGTTAAAGCAGTTGACGGCGTTAGTTTTAAACTGAGACGCGGCGAAACCCTGGGGCTGGTCGGCGAAAGCGGCTGTGGCAAAACTACGGTTGGACGCTGCGTCATTCGTCTGTATCAACCCACGTCCGGCAAGATTGTTTTTGACGGGCAAGATATCTCTTCTCTGCCGGAGAAAAAAATCAGGAATATCCGCAGCAAAATTTCCCTGATTTTTCAGGATCCCTATAGTTCCCTGGATCCCCGTCAGAGCGCCGGTAGTATTGTTGGTGAGCCTTTGATCGTGCACAGCCTGACTAAAACCAAAGAGGAATATAAAGCCAGAGTGGATGAGTTATTCCGTATTGTCGGTCTGGATCCCTCCATGGGTGATCGTTTTCCGCATGAGTTCAGCGGCGGGCAGAGACAGCGTATCGGCATCGCCAGGGCGCTGGCATCTGCGCCATCTTTGATCGTCTGCGATGAACCTATCTCCGCTCTGGATGTCTCCATTCAGGCCCAGATTATCAACCTGCTGCAAGATTTGCAATCCGGTTTAAAAGGACTGACTTATA